>CAYLXJ010000088.1:0-8235 GCA_964387385.1 uncultured Pirellulales bacterium | reverse complement strand
AAACTCGTCAACGGCGGCCCCGGCGGTCCGGCAAATCCGGGCGGCCCTTGTCCGCCATCGATGAATTGTCCGCCGGGAACTGATTGTGCAGCCGTTCTTCCGACGCCGGGTAATGAATACAACAATTTTCATATAAACGAACTGCCCTGGGTCGGCAAGGCCTGGGGTGATTATGTTAATGGCATCGCGGCAGACGAATGCTGCCAGAAGTGTGCCATCCAGACGGGCGCGTTGTGGAAATACTCACGAAACGAAAAAATCTACCGCTGCCCCACAGGCAGGAAAGGCGAACTTGTAACTTATGCCATAATAGATTCAATGAACGGTAAATATATGTATAGCGGCTGTTCAGGCGGCAGTCCGGCCCCCGCAAACCTGTGCCTCAAAAGCATACCCCAGATTAAAAAACCATACGAAAGATTTGTCTTTCTCGACGAGGGCTACCTCACACCCGACAGTTACGCCGTCAATTTTGCCTGCCAGAAATGGTTTGATGTACCGATGATAAGGCACAGCCGGGGAACTAACGCCTCTTTCGCCGACGGCCACGCCGCTCGACTTATGTACAGGGCCGACGAAACAATCGAGGCCGGCTTAAAAAATACCTTTAATTTTTTCCCTGCCACCTGCACGGGAAAAAACGACCTATACAATATGCAAATCCGCTGCTGGGGAAAACTCGGCTACATCCCCGACCCCGCCTGCCATTACGTCCTCAATGACATGTAATGGCAATCCCACAAGGATTTGACCAGCATTGAAAATCCGAATTTCCGCCCTTGACTGCGTTAATCGAAAAAGGTATTATTCTGGGCTTTGTTTTATGCTGAAACTCAGCAGGTAACAGGTAAATTACGCTTGTTTGCGGATATGCAATAAATTTTGAAAAGGAGAAAATGCCAATGGCGAACAAAATGGTGTATTTTTTCGGCGGCAAATCGGCCGACGGAAACGCGAAAATGAAAAACCTTCTGGGCGGCAAGGGCGCTAACCTTGCCGAAATGGCAAAACTCGGCGTGCCGGTCCCGCCCGGCTTTACAATCACTACCGAGGTCTGCACTCATTACTATCAGAACAAGAAAAAATACCCGCCGGGGCTGAAGGAAAAAGTTAACGAGGCCATGCGCAAAATCGAGAAAATTATGGGCAAAAAATTCGGCGACCCCAAAGACCCGCTGCTTATGTCTGTGCGCAGCGGCGCCCGCCGCTCAATGCCCGGCATGATGGAAACCGTGCTCAATATCGGATTAACGACACAGACAATTCCGGGTTTGGTGGCCAAAAGCGGCAATGAGCGGTTTGTGTATGACGCATACAGGCGGCTGATTATGATGTATTCTGACGTGGTTATGGAAAAGGCCGCTGGCATCGAGCCGAAGGAAGAACAGGGTATTCGCAAGCAGCTCGAAAAGATTATGGACCACATCAAGCAGCAGAAGGGCTACAAATCGGATACCGACCTGACCGCCACCGACCTCAAGAACATCTGCGAACTGTTCAAAAGCAGGGTCAGAGAGGTGCTCAGCAAGGAATTTCCCGACGACCCCGAGGCGCAGCTTTGGGGCGGCATCGACGCGGTATTCGCGTCGTGGAACGGCAAACGCGCCGTCAGCTATCGCAAAATCGAGGGCATCCCCGACGAATGGGGAACGGCCGTAAACGTCCAGACGATGGTCTTCGGCAATATGGGCGAAAATTCCGCTACGGGCGTCGCCTTTACGCGCAACCCCGGCAACGGCGACAACCACTTCTATGGCGAATACCTCATCAACGCACAGGGCGAAGACGTCGTCGCCGGCATAAGGACCCCCGCACCCGTCAACGAGGACTCGAAAAGCGAGCATAATAAGGAATTGGTGTCGCTCGAAAAGGCGATGCCGAAGGTCTATAAGCAGCTTTACGATACGCAGAAGAAGCTCGAAAAGCACTACCGCGATATGCTCGATATCGAATTTACAATCGAGGACGGGCGATTCTGGATGCTGCAATGCCGCGTGGGAAAACGCAACGGGCCTGCCGCCGTGCGTATGGCGGTCGATATGCTCAAAGAAAAACTTATAAAGAAAGATGAAGCCGTGATGCGCGTTACGCCCGACCAGTTAGACGAATTGCTACACCCGATTATTGACCCCAAGGCCGAGAAGGAACATAAGCCGTTGGCCAAGGGCCTTCCCGCCGGTCCCGGCGGAGCCGTCGGCCAGATTGTGTTCACCGCTCAGACGGCTGTTGACTGGAAAAAGTCAGGCAAGAACGTCCTTTTGGTCCGCGAAGAAACAAACCCCGAAGACGTCGAAGGTATGCGTGCGGCAGAGGGTATTTTGACGGCACGAGGCGGAATGACTTCGCACGCGGCATTAGTGGCCCGCGGCTGGGGAAAATGCTGCATCGTCGGCTGCGGCGCTCTCGAAGTCGATTACGCCAAAAAAGAGGTGCACGTGGCAGGCAAAACGCTGCGGGAAGGCGACTGGATTACGCTTAACGGAACAAAGGGTGTGGTTTACGAAGGCAAGCTGCCTATGTTAGACGCAAGCGAGGAAAACGCGATACTAAACAGCTTCCTGAAGATATGCGACGGCGTAAGGAAACTTGGCGTCCGCACAAACGCGGAGACACCGGACGACGCGAAAAAGGCAAGACAACTCGGCGCGGAAGGAATAGGGCTGTTCAGGACGGAACATATGTTCTACGGCAAGGGTAGCGATGAGCCGCTGTTTATTCTGCGCAAGATGATTGTATCGAAAGACAAGGCAGAAAGGAAAAAGGCGGTCGATGAGCTATTCCCATTCGTCAAGAAGGACATCAAGGGGACATTAGAGGCGATGGATAACTTCCCGGTCGTGATTCGACTGCTGGACCCGCCGCTGCACGAGTTTGTTCCCAAGGAAAAGGCACGCTTAGAGGCGCTTGCGAAAGACCTCAATATATCGCTCGAAGAGCTGGCGAAACGGGCGGACGCCCTGCACGAATCGAACCCGATGATGGGGCATCGCGGCGTGCGGTTAGGCATTACGTATCCTGAAATCAGCGAAATGCAAATCAGGGCGATTTTTGAGGCGGCAGCCGAATTGATTAAGGCGGGCAAAAAGCCCTATCCGGAAATTATGATTCCCGTTGTCTGCGACGTGAAGGAATTGAGAGACCAGCTTGCTATGGCCAGAGAGGTTTATAAGCAGGTTTGCGAGAAGACGGGCGTGAAGAAGATTCGGCACAAACTTGGCACGATGATTGAGATTCCGAGAGCAGCACTCACGGCAAACCAGATAGCGGAAGATGCGGAGTTCTTCTCGTTCGGGACGAACGACCTGACGCAGATGACTTTCGGCTTCTCGCGCGACGACATCGGCGGATTCGTGCCCGATTACCTCAAAAAAGGAATCCTCCCCGGAGACCCGTTCGTGAGTATCGACCAGACCGGCGTCGGCGAGCTGATTAAAATTGGTATCGAACGCGGACGCAAGACCCGCAAGGACCTCGAAGTCGGCATCTGCGGCGAACACGGCGGTGACCCCGCAAGCGTCGAGTTCTGCCACAAGGTAAAAATGAACTACGTCTCCTGCTCGCCCTTCCGCGTCCCAATCGCTCGCTTGGCGGCAGCCCAGGCGGTAGTAAACGAATAAGACGTAATACAAAAACCTGAAACTAAAGGCGCGGCCCACCCGCGCCTTTTTTATTTTAATCGTGAATTACTCGGGAAATAATAGGGACAGCTGCCATTTGGGAGTCATTAATCTTTCGGTATGTAATCTTCTCTGACAGGCGAAAAGATTTCAATCGCGACTGAGTCCTCGATTATCTTTGCCCCATGAATAACGTCGGCCGGTATGCACCACGAATCGCCCGGCAGGGTATCGTATTGCGATTCACCGATTTTCAAGAGGATGCGGCCTTTAATAAGACAGCCCGTCTGCTCGTAAGGATGGGAATGTTCCGGCAGGACGCTGTCTTTGGAAAGAATAAACTCAGTCATCAGCGTTCTGCTGCCGTAAACTAATGTTTTTTGGCTTATACCTTTTAAGGTTTCTTTATAGCCGGTTTTACTGTGTTTGCCGAACATTTGGGCATTGTATAAGTCAAAAAGCCGGCGATTGCAAATGTTTAATAGAAAATATAAAATAGAAGATAATAAATTGTCGCGGTGAGAGTAGCTCAGTTTGGATAGAGCATTGGATTGTGGTTCCAAGGGTCGAGGGTTCGAATCCCTTCTCTCACCCTGTTATATTTTTAAAGAAGGTATGAGAACCCTCGCGATGCGCAAGCATCACGCCAAGGGTTCGACACGCCGAAGGCGGGCCGCGAAGCGAATCCCTTCTCTCACCCTTATCGACATCAGCGGAGAAAGTGTAAAGTTAATGGTGAAGATTAACAGGTAATAATACCTGAAAGGGATTCGAACCCTCGCGATGCCTTGCATCGCTACGAGGGTTCGACACGGAGCGAAGCGGCTGGCCTCGTTTTCGAAAATCCCGCCTGCCCTCCCTTCCCTGCCCCGGTAATTCGTTGGCTGGGGGACTGTTGCTTCCTTGGTTTAGCAATCGAGGGAGAACTGCTTACCGATATCAAATATCGCTTCGTTATCGATATGGCTTCACTGAAGTAAAAAAACAGGCCAGGCAGCTCTCTTACCTGCCCGGCCCAGCTATAACTTTTTACTTTTTCTTTCTGTCCTCTGTCCTCCGCCTACGTCCTGCGTCTTCGCATCACAGCCAGTCCGCCGAGACCCAGCAGCAAAAGCGAGGCGGGCTCAGGTATCTTCAGAATTGCTGCTTCACTCGAGCCGTCAGGCAAGCCGATAATGTGGGCGCCAACTCGCAATTGCCCGCTTGTCAGCTCGTCTGCTATATCCTCCAGTGTCATACCTGCGGGAAGGAGAAAACTTATTTTTACCCACTCCTGAGGATTGACGCCGTTATGGGGCGGCGCCGCTATGGCACCGACAGAAATATCGGCCTTAAAAATCGGGTCGAGTGTCTTGCCTGCCGGAAGATTCCCCGGACCGGGAAAATCCAGATCGAAATTTACGCCGGGTCCGTTTATAATCGACGAAACATCTTCCAGCGAGCCGTTGTCGAAATAAATCCTCGCGATGGCTGACTCGAATTCACTTTCATTATGAAAAGTAAAATCGATTTGTCCAGCCGCTTCGGACACCACAGCGTACATATTAAAACCAGGGTCATCGGCGTAGCCGCCGTTGGACGTGAACGCATCGAAATAGCAGGTATATGACGCCTGCGCCGGATGAGCGCAAATAATGGAAATCATACATAATGCAGCAGCAATACCGCTTCTTCGGGATGTCTGTCCCGGCCAACCTTTCGTCACCTTCATTGCAACCTCCTGCAAAAGGGCGTTAAAAGTTTCGTCGTTTCAACTTTTTAACTACCCATTTCTCTCAGGAAATCGCAACAAAATGCGACCGAGCGCAAAAATCGCGCTCTGCCCTTCTTAATGATTATTCCTCATCCTCTTCCGCCTTCTCCGCCGACCTTTAATTGAACTACTCTCTACTCGAAAAACAATTTACCACTAATTCCCCTGTAAGTCAAGGGTTTTTTTGAAAAATTTTCACTTTTTTTAGGACTTTTCATTCCCAGCCCTAAAATCCTCGTTTTTCTTCTAAAATCGATGGTTTCGGCGTCCATAATCCTTATTTTACTGCCTTCTTTTTCTAATCAAACTCAGCCCGCCAATGCCAAGCAGACAAATTGTCGCCGGTTCTGGAGTCGAAACAGCCGATTCGCTTGAGCCGTCGGGCAGCGATATAATGTGAAGGCCGATGCGCATCTGGCCGCTGTTCAGCTCGCCTGCAATCCCCTCCAGTGTCCCGCCCGCAGGCAGGGCAAAACTTACTCTGACCCACTCCCCGGATATAGGAGAATTGACGCCGTTTAGAGGAATCGCGGCCTCTGCACGGATGCTGGAGTCGGCCTGGAACGGCGGACTCAGCAGCATAGCTGCCGGCAGATTTTCCGGTCCGGAAAAATCTTCGATAAAACTCGTGCCCGGACCGTTTATGACGCTTGAGATGTCACCCAGTGAGCCGTTGTCAAAATAAATCCCTGCAATCGATGACTCGAATAAGCTTTCATTATAGAAAGTAAACTCCACAATGCCTGCCCCTCCGGTCATCACAACGTACATATTCATTCCATCGTCGTCGCAATATCCGCCGTTGGACGTGAATGCATCAAAATAGCAGGCATATGACGCCTGCGAAGGCCGGGCAGACACGAAGGAAATCAGACAATACAAATACATTACAACAATAACACTTACTCGAGGCGTTTGACTTTGAATCTCTGCGTGTGTTTTCATTTTTTTCTCCTTCTCCAAAATTTTTATTCCTTTGTTTCACAAACAGGGGTCCACATGGACTCCCTGAACCGAATCAGTCCTCCATCTTTTTGTCTTTACCTCTTCCTGCGAATCAAACTCAGACCGCCGAGACCAAGCAGACATATCGTCCCCGGCTCGGGAACTTCGAAAATATATGTGTCGAGAGTCGGATTGTCCGCGTCCCCGTCATTCCATGTCCCGTCATGGTATATGAGTAATGCGTCTTCGTTTCCTTGCAGGCCCGTGTTGCTGGGTTCGTCAATATGCCAATTCTGAAATACCCACGGTTCGCCTGTAATCCAGGTCCATCCTTCACCTGGCTCTGCAGCATCAGGAAGTTGAAAACCGCCGATATAAAAAGCGTCCCCAAGACCGGTTCCGGATAACAGATTGCTTGAAATAAAGTCGTTCTCCGGCCCAGACGTAATTGTGGCTAAATAGCCCCCTCCCCCTTCCGCGTCTGTCCTTGCCTGCTCCCAGGTTATGTCCGAGCTGAGCGTCACCAAATCATACCAGTGGTCGTTTCCGCCGCTGGCAATTGCCCAGTGCACCGGAACAGCCAAACAGGGTGAAACGCCGAGCAAAATGATTGTGATGCATAGGAATCTGTTCTTCATTTCAATCTCCTTCTCTTGTATTTTTCGTTTGCACAAAGAGGACCGGCACGGACGTTCTGCGCCGATTAGTCCGCCTTATGCCTGAGCTTGCTTCTTACTGCGCAGACGATCAGCGCGAATAAAATAAAGACCGGAAAATTGAAAAATGAGAATGATTGAAATGAAATGTTGGAAATGCAATTCTCATTCTTTCTTCTCCTTCACTGCCGCTTGGGGCCCCCCGCCTTACGCGACGTTTGTTTATACTGGGCTGGGCAGGTCTTCTAACCTGCCCGGCCCGGCGACTTTCACACTGCTATTTACTTTTAAGCACAACCGCACCATACAGTTGTGCGTTGCAGCCGTGCTGGGTTTGCAATGTCTCTTGCGAACAAGCCAAACCCAGCGAAGAAAAGGGAGAGAACAAGCATCTCTCCTCCGCTCCATTTATCTTTATCACCCCGCTGCCACTTAGGGGCAGCGGGGTGTTTATATTCCGCAGGGTTTCGGTCATCGAACACCCTGCGAAGAAGGGGAGAGAGAATGAGCTTATTACAAATCGTCTCGCCTAATACCGGCGGACGGTTGTATTCTGGCCGGATTTGTGTCAAGAGGTCCAAATCCGGCGAAGAAGGGGAGAGAGAATGAGCTTTTATACTTATCGTCTCGCCGAAAATTCACCGGCGGACGCTTGTATTCGAGCTGGGTCGCGAAGAGAGTTTTTCGAGGCCCAGCGAAGAAGGGGAGAGAGAATGAGTAGTTTCCTCGTTATCGTTCGCGGCTATTCGGCCGCGTATGATAGCTGGCTGGGTCTGTGAAGAGAGGCCAGGCCCAGCGGAAGAGGGGAGAGATATGTGTAGATTTTGTTATCTTAATCACCCCGCCGCAATCCCCTCGATTGCGCGGGATGCTGATATTCTGCCGGGCTTGAAAACCTTGCTTTAGATTCATAGATCTGTCTAAGGTTAAAGTCCGGCTTGGGGGAGAGAAAACTCCTTGTGAGCATTTCGCCATAGGCGAACAAATATATTAATCACGGTCGAGACCGTGTTTGCTCTCACCATAGGACGGCCCGTCGGCAAACCGGCAGGCCGGTGAAACTATCTCTCTCTGGTAAGCTCTTTAGCGTTTTCGGCAGGGGCAATCGCCTTAATCGTGACGTCGCCGGCGATTCCGAGCAGATTAGCAACCGTTTCCTTAAAGAGGTCATCGGTTGCGTCCTCAGCAAGGACGGCGGAGACGCCCAGAGACCTGGCGGCTATTTCCTGATTTTTGCTGCCTGGCCTGACGAAGGCGATAGTGG
>CAYLXJ010000087.1:0-8267 GCA_964387385.1 uncultured Pirellulales bacterium | reverse complement strand
AGGAGCGTGCCGGGCCCCCGGCCCGAGGCATCGCAATACCGACTCACGTATTATTTGGATATTTTTTTTGTAAGGCGGACGGAACAAATGTATAATACCGCTTAAATGTAAGCGAAAAACTGCGTTCAAACACTGCAACCGTCATTATTTGAAAATATGGAGGACAAAACGATGGCCTGGGGCGTAGGTGAAAGAAAACTTGACCTGAGGAAAGGTCCCGGCGGCAAATTGGTCCCGCTGGAAGGGACCCAGACGGATGAAGCTGGAGGACAAACGACAATGGAAAAAAAGACAAGGGCCGGAAGGAACCTGGCCGGCGGAATGGATTTGTTAGAGCTGGAGTTTCTGCTGGGCGTCATCGAGAACATCGACGGCGAGGACAGAAACGACGTCGCGATGCGCAAACTCACCTTCAACGAGGTGCTCCGCAGGAATCAGCAAAACGAGATAGACAGCGCCTCCCTTTCGGTTTACGCCGTGGATGAGAAATCGCTTTACGGCAAGGACATCCAGTGCGCGGCAATGAAGGAACTGACCCGCCGCACCGACCAGAAAAGCTCATAAGGCGACGCCGCAGCAAGCAGTAACGTTATACTATTCAGGGATGGTTTTGCTATGTTCTATCTGGCGGCAGGAGACGGCGAAGATACCTTCTGGATTCAACTGCTGGTGATGGTGGTTCTCGGCGCCGGCGTTGGGACTTACGGCGTCTTCAAAAAACATAAGGCACGTCACGGCACAGCAGGCGCGATTGCACGCCATTTTCTCGATTCGGTCCGCAGGCGCATATCAGGCCTGCGCCTGGCTGAAAGGTTTCAACAACTTTTAACACGGTTTTCTCAGACAGGACAAACGTTTTTGCGCGCGGTTCGTTTGACTCGAACAAAGCTGAGCAGAGCTTACAATTCCGGCACCCAGGCATCCCAGCTTGTCGCAGCAGGTACTCCTGTGCCGGAGACGGTAAATAAAAAATCAGCGACGAATGAAAAACCGTCATCGGCCCGACCCCATGGAACAGCCGGACGCAACTTCGAAGGCGGTATGGAGCTTTTAACAAGCGACTTTTTGGTCGAGGTAGTCGAAAAAATCGAATCCGTTGAAATTTATGATATAACTATGCGCAACCTCTGCTTTTGCGAGCTTGTCCGCAGAAACGCCCTTCAGGCGGTTTCAAGCGACGCGCTAAAGGCGTACACGCTGAACACCGATGGGACTTTCGATAAATCAATCCGTTATCAGGCGATGAGGGAACTGGCCCACCGCACAGCTAATGCCCCGCTGCAAAGCCGCTAAATACAATTAAAAATCTTTGCGTCTTCGCAGCAAAATCCGTTAGGGTTTTGCCGGGCAAATTGTATATTTTAATTGAGGAAACACCCGTCTCAGGCAGGTATGGGCAGGTTTTGTGCCTGCCCTGATAAGGGCAAACGCAATTACAGCGAACCGCACTACAGAATTATAGGACGTTAGAAGTCCTGCCCGAGGAAAGCGGATTAAGTGGTCTTGAAATAATGCCGATTATAGATTATCGGCCCGCCCTGCTCAACGCGAAAGAAGCAGGGCGGGCCGAGAGGCGAACTGATTATGGATAAGGGAACCTTAAAATGGCTGGTGCTGGCGGCTATAGCCGTATGCGGAATGCTTGGTTATAAAGTCGCTACAAAGGCGTCAAAAGACGGTAAAAAAGAGGTGGTCTATGAGCGTCCTGAGCCGAGGTTCGGCGTGATAACGGCCATTCTCTATTGCGAAGACGACCCGAGTGTTCTTATCGAAGATCAGATTCTCCACGAAGGAGATTTGATTCACGACGTAAAAATCGTCGATATAAAATCAGAACAGGTTGTCTTCACCAAGCAGGGCGACACCTGGGACCAGAAGGTTCAGGAGCCGGCCAAGCCCGAATGGTGGAAACGCAAGAGCGGCAAAGAATCGTAAGCGGCGTCATATACATACCACACCCCTTTAGCCGGCGTTAATCCGTATTTTTAGAAACCATCGTTATTTCCCGCCTGGGCCGTTTTGCAGGCCCGAAGAAAATAAACGCAACAAGCACAAGAGCCGCTCCGCAGGAAAAAAATATCTGTCTGCGCGGGCGTGTGCAGCACGCTGTCAGCCATTCAGGAGTTGTTTGATTCGGCTCCGGCTCATTCGGTTCCTCGCTAAGGGCCTGTCTTGCCGCCAGCAGCTTATCAAGCGAGGCACGCGGAAATGCAGTATTCGGCTCGTTCGGCTCAATTCCCAGCGTTGCCGGGGCCAGCCGCGCAATCTGGCACGGGTCGCCCTCGAATCTGCCGAGCAATGCGTCATAATCAGCGTTCAACTTCTCGAGTTCCCGCTGACCTTGTTGCGCCTGTTTGAGAAGCCCCCTGTTGTGAAAATATTCCAGAAAAATGCCGCACGCTGCCGTCGCGCTCAAAACAGCCGCCCCGATACCGAAAAACACTATGAACACAACGGTCCGCATAATCCGCATTGCCTATTTCGCGATGTTCATTTTTCGCCTGCGGCGAATATATCTATATCGTATTTCAACACTTGAAAAGTATTTCAGGTTACCTGTTTTAACATTCCGAGTCAAGCCCGTGTTCCTTGGAAAAGGGGGGTTGCAATAACAGACAGGCCCCGTTACATTATTCCCAAATTCAGAATATTAATAAGAATTAGGAGAGTTTCGTTAAACGGTTGCGGTTGCGCGGCTCGTCACGGTTGCGTAAACCGTTAATCGGGGAAATACGCAACCGTATAACGCGATACAAAACGAGCAGCGAAACCGAAAACGAAATACGAGAGTAAGAGAGGACTTTATGAGCAACGGAACGCAAAAATTGAAATTCGGGGAAAAAATGTGTTACGGCTTCGGCGACCTCGCCTCAGTACTCTACTGGCAGACGTTTATGCTCTATTTCACCTATTTTTACACAGACGTGTTTATCATCCCGCTGTCAACGGCGGCCACCCTTTTTCTCGTGAGCCGAATCTGGGACGGCGTAAATGACCCCCTCATGGGTATGATAGCCGACCGGACAAAGACCCGCTGGGGGAAATTCAGACCATATTTGCTCTGGCTTTGCGTGCCGTTCGCGGTTGTCGGCGTTCTGACGTTTACAGTGCCCAACTTCGAGATGAAGGGAAAGATTATATGGGCTTACATTACATTTAACGCAATTATGATGCTCTACACGGCCATCAATATTCCTTACACGGCGCTGCTCGGAGTCATCTCGCCGGACTCCAAGGAACGCACTACCGTCTCTTCCGTGAAATTCCTCTTCGCATACGCCGCCGGCACTATTGTCTCCGCAACTCTGTTGCCGATGGTAAAGCTTTTCGGCAAAGGCAATGAAGCGCACGGCTGGCAAATGTCCTTTGTAGTTTACGGCGTCGCTGCCGTTGTTTTTTTCCTGATTACTTTTGCGGGCACTAAAGAGCGCGTCCAGCCGCCGAAATCTCAAAAGTCGTCTATTGTAAAGGACTGGCTTGAGCTGGTAACAAACGTTCCCTGGCTAATCCTTTTAGCCACGACCATAACCTTTATTCTTTTTGTGGCCGTGCGCGGCAGCGTAACAACTCACTACTTCAAATACGTCGTCGCCGGACGGGAATTGACTTTGCCGTTTATGGGAACAAGAACTTACAGCTGGGAGGCGCTGGTTTCCGCCTTCAACACCGTTGGGCAAATATCGGCGATTATCGGGGTGCTGCTGATAACCTGGTTCGCAAAAGCAATCGGCAAGAAAACAGCTTTTGTTATCTTTTTCCTTGCTGCAATCACAAGCACGGCCGCCTTTTATTTCCTGAAAGCCGAACAAATCGGCCTGATTTACATCCTCCAGATTACCGGCTCAATGTCCGGCGGCCCTCTCAGCGTGCTTTTGTGGGCGATGTATGCCGATACCGCCGACTATGGCGAGTGGAAACGCGGACGCAGGACGACAGGTTTAATTTTCTCCGCTTCGACAATGTCCCAGAAAATCGGCTGGGCATTGGGCGCTTTCGTGGCGCTGACCCTGATGGCTCAGGTAGGATTCGAAGCAAATGTAGAGCAGACCGCAGAAAGCTTAAAAGGCCTCATACTGCTGTTCAGCTTAATCCCCGCCGGACTCGGTGTTTTATCAATTTTGTTATTACTCGTTTATCCGCTTGGCGATAAACGCGTTGCGGTGATACAAAATGAATTAATAGAAAGGCGCAAGGCCGCCGGCGAAGAAACCGCGACGGGTTAAAATGTGGCACGGCCATCCTGGCCGTGTTTGCACGGGCTGGAAGCCCGCGCCACGATAAGAAAGGATGAAAAAATGAAAAAAAAGACAATCATCGGTGACGCGCTGCCAAACATACCCTGGGAAGATAAGCCGAAGGGCTGTATTGACGTAGTGTGGCGATACAGCGGCAATCCCATACTGGACTGGAACCCGATACCGAAGGCGGCGAGGATTTTCAATAGCGCCGTTCTCCCGCATAAAGGCGAATTTGTGGGCGTTTTCAGAGCAGACCAGAGAAACGGACGGGCGACACTGTTTTCGGGAAAAAGCAAGGACGCTTTGAAGTGGAAAATCGGGCCTGACCCGATTGACTGGGTTGACGAAAAGGGAAAGCCAAACCCAATCAGCTACGGCTATGACCCGCGGCTTGTGAAAATCGACGACACATTTTACATCGTCTGGTGTGATGATATGCACGGGGCGTCAATCGGCTTAGGCAGAACAACCGATTTCAAAACGTTTATCAGGATGCCGAATCCGCTTATGCCCTTTAATAGAAACGGCGTCCTTTTCCCGAGGAAAATCAAGGGTAAGTATTACCTCTTCAGCAGACCGAGCGACAGCGCGCATACGCCTTTCGGCGATATTTATATAAGCGAAAGCCCCGACCTGATTTACTGGGGAAACCATAGGTATGTTATGGGCAAGGGCGGCAAGGGCTGGTGGCAGGGCACGAAAATCGGCGCAGGCCCCATCCCGATTGAGACAACCGAAGGGTGGCTGTTGTTCTATCACGGCGTATCGTTTACCTGCCAGGGATTTGTTTACAGTTTCGGCGCGGCAATTCTCGATATCGACAAGCCCTGGAAGGTGCTTTACAGGTGCGGCAATTATCTGCTGACTCCCGAAAAACAATATGAGACGGTCGGCTTTGTGCCTAACGTCGCCTTCCCCTGCGCGAACTTATACGACGCCGGGACGGGCAGAATCGCTATTTATTACGGCGCAGCCGACACCTGCACCGCGATTGCGTTTGCGCAGGTCGATGAACTTATCGACTATATCAAGGACAACTCGGAAGTGTTCTAAACACGCTGGGAAAATCCTGCAAAAAATGACCGTTCTGAACGCTTCAGATTGACAGTCGCTGCTTTTTTGTATTGATAATGGACAGCAGTATAATATAAGTCAATATTCACGGATTTGAATTTTACATAGGAAGTGTCGGATGAAAACGTATGTATTTTTCTTTGTAATTGTGCTGGCTGGGTGCGGATGTTCGCCTGTTGAGAGGGCGTCGCCGGTTAAAATTATCTTTGATACGGATATCGGCGGGGATGCGGACGATTTGGGCGCTTTGGCGATGCTGCATAATTTCGCGGATAAAGGCGAATGTGAATTGCTTGCGGTAATGAGCTGGGCTAATGATGAATACGCGGTGCCGGCCATTGACGCGATTAACCGGTATTATCATCATCCGGATATACGAATTGGCGCCCGAAAGGATGGTATCCATCATTTAGACAGATTATATAACAAGCCAATAGCCGACCATTTTAAGAATACTCTGACCTATAAGGATGTTCATGATACCACCACCCTATACCGCGAAATCCTTTCAAAACAGAAAGACAAGGACGTGGTGCTGGTTACAGTAGGCCCGTTATTGAATATCAAGAGATTGCTCGAATCTCCGCCGGATTCGGTTTCGGATTTGAACGGCAGGGAGCTGTTATCGCGAAAGGTAAAGGAAGTCGTCATCATGGGCGGCCATTTCCCCGGCGGCAAAGGTGAATGGAACTTCAGCGGGAATATGCCCGGCGTGACCCGTTTTGTTTTAGACAATCTTGATGTGCCGGTGGTTTTCAGCGGATTTGAAATCGGGGTGGCCATTCGCACGGGCGAGGTTTTTAATGAGATTGATAAAAACACTCCTCTCTACGTGGGCTTCCTGCATTTTTGCAAATATGCCCCGTGGATGCAGCCCTATCAGGGGCGGATTGTTGATAATTCAACGTTTGACCAGACCGCGGTTCTGTATGCTGTGCGCGGAGGAGTGGGCGAATACTGGGATAAAATTGAAGGCGGCTTCTGTGAGGTGCAGGATAACGGCGATAATCGCTGGGTCGAAGGCAAAAAAACAAATCATTCATACCTCAAACTTAAAGAAGACCCCGAAAGAATGGCCTGCTTAATTGAGTCCATTATGCTGGGTGAGTTTTAGAGATTTTTTTATAGTTGTCATATTCTCAGGAGTGCATGAGCTGCGTTCTAATGTTTTAACGTGCTCTATTTGCCTCTTTGCTTTTTTATCAATATCCGTATAATTTCCCTGACGTTAAACTGCAATTAACCTGTTCGAATTTTGATGACGAGGTGAAGGATGCGGTTCGGTTATTTTGACGACGCGAACAAGGAATATGTGATTGAGAGGCCTGATACGCCGAGGTCGTGGGCGAATTATCTCGGCTCGACGGAATACGGGGCGATTATAACCCAGAACGCTGGAGGTTACAGCTTTTATACGTCGGCGGCGCAGGGACGATTGATGCGGCTGCGTTTCGACGACGTTCCCCTCGACCAGCCGGGAAGATATATTTACATCCGCGATAAACAGTCGGGCGACTACTGGTCAAATGCGTGGCAGCCCGTAGGTAAACCCTTGTGGCACGGGCTTCCAGCCCGTGAAGACACGGCCAAGATGGCCGTGCCACTTTATAAAACCACCTGCCGGCACGGCACGGCCTATACAATCATTAAATCCGAGTATTCGAAA
The DNA here is from genome assembly GCA_964387385.1 of uncultured Pirellulales bacterium. Classification (GTDB taxonomy): domain Bacteria; phylum Planctomycetota; class Phycisphaerae; order Sedimentisphaerales; family Anaerobacaceae; genus Fen-1362. The sequence goes on along the minus strand of CAYLXJ010000087.1, from coordinate 1,289 downwards.
ATCGAGACCGAAACGACGTATTTTGTGCCGCTGGGCAAACATTTCGAGTGCTGGCTTTTGAAGGTTACAAATAAGGACGCCGTAAAAAGAAGTTTGAGCTTGTTTACATTTGTCGAATACCCGGGCACCTGGCACTGCGTCAATGATTTTTTCAATCTTCAATACTCGCATCACATTGTAAATATGGATTTCGTCGATGGAATGGTTGATTACGGAAGCTCAGTTTATACACTTCCCAGCGGACACAACATTCTCGAAGGCGACCAGAACAGACATTCGTATCTCGCGTTTTTAGGAGGCCAAATCGCCGGATTCGATACTGACCGCGATGTCTTTATAGGACCATATAACGGTTATCGAAATCCCCGTGTCGTTGAAATGGGCAAATGCACCGGTTCCAAGGCGTATGGCGACGACGGCTGCGGCTCAATACAAATCGATATCGAGCTTGAGCCGGGACAATCGAAAGAGCTTGTCGTCCTGATGGGTATCGGCAAGGCAGCCGTCGAGGGAAAAAAGGTCGTTAAACAATTCGGCGACGTCGCCACGGTGAAAGCAGAGTTTGAAAAGCTAAAACAATACTGGCATAACCGTATCAAGGGTTTTGACATCTGCACGCCCGACGCGGCGTTTAACAGTATGCTCAATATGTGGAGTCCGTTTAACTGCCTGATTACCTATTCCTGGTCACGTATGGCAAGCTTGATTTACAGCGGCGAACGCGACGGGCTGGGCTACCGCGACACCGTGCAGGATTTTATGGGTGTTATGTCAATCATCCCGCAGGAGGCAAAAAAACGCCTTGAGCTTATGATAACCGGTCAGTGCTCGACCGGCGGAGCATTGCAAATCGTGATGGCGTTCACACATAAGCCGGGCAAAGAAAAACTCCCCAAAGAAGAAGATTACCGTTCCGACGACTGCCAGTGGCTTTTTAACGCAATACAGACATACGTCAAGGAAACGGGCGACATCGGTTTTTATAACAAGGTCCTGCCATACGCAGACAAGGGCAAGGCGACTGTCCTCGGCCATCTGCGCCGGGCAATCGAATTCAATCTCAAACGCACAGGCAAAAATGGACTCCCCAGCGGACTATTGGCCGACTGGAACGATTGCTTGCGATTAGGCACAAAGGGGACTTCGGTATTTGTCGCCCTGCAGGTGCGATATGGTTTGAATACCTATATCGAAATTTGCGAAATGCTTAAAAAACCGGCTGAAGCAAAATGGGCGAAGAAGCAGCTTGAGGCGCTCGATAAAAAGCTGGACAAATTCGGCTGGGACGG
>CAYLXJ010000086.1:0-8322 GCA_964387385.1 uncultured Pirellulales bacterium | reverse complement strand
TAAGATTTCCTTAAGCCAATCGACGCAGCGTTTTCGTTGCGGGGCTTCGATGCCGCCCTGCAGAGCGAAGGCCTGTTCGGCGGTCATATTGGCGGGTTTATCATCAGCAGGAGGCAGTCGAGTTGCATCTGCGGCGGGCAAGCCCTCGTTTTTGAGGCAAAAAGGCAGATGGCCAGGCGGCTATATATTTTGATTGGCCATCTGGCAATCTTGGGCGTGCCTTACGGTGCTGGGTAATACAGTGGGTCGGTAACGAGCCATTGCCGGGCGAGTTTGTCAAAGTCGTAGAAATCGATTATGCCGTCAGGCGATAATAACTCATCGAGGGCCGAATCCGTCGCCAGCCAGTCCGTAACGAGCGTATCCAAATCCTGCGTATCGACTGTGTAATCGATAACATCTAAATCGCCGGTCAAGACGGGGTGCAGTTCGTATGCAAGGCCGTAATCGGCTGTTTCGCCGTTTGTCGAGCCGTTTACAATTCGAATCGTATAATCGCCCGGCTCAAGGATGAGCAAATCACATTTTTCAAGGTTATCGGCGGGATTGAGACCAAAAAGCGTCTCGTTAAAAATGGTAATGCTGCCGGGCGAAAGAACGAGCATATCGAGGTCGGCAAGGTATGGATGCAGCTCGTCCGGTTCAATAATGCCGTTGTATGCCGGAGGGATGCCGCGTTTTATATCGACCCATTCGACTCGTCGCTGCCAGGTGAGTGTCGCGATGAGCCGGCAGGGCTTGTCGATAGTGATTGTATATTGGTTTATCTGGCCTTGTGCAAGCCGGCCAAAGCCCCAGCCCCTGTCCTGTGTGAATGTAAAGCCCGGCTCGACCTCGGCGGTATCGAGGGTCTGATAGGCCCTCAGGGCGTCTAATCGGCCGTAGCCGCGATGGTTTTGCCAGGTGTTATTCGAATCGGCGGGGTCCGTGAAGTTGTTGTTTTTGTCATTGACGTTGGGCATCGCAGAATTGACTAATACGGCCTTAATAACCTCGCTTTGATTATCGTTAGGCCCCGGCGTGCCGTCCGCAAGACCTATTAATAGCGCCGCCGCGCCTGCCGTTTGCGGGACCGCCCAGCTTGTTTCGCCGTAAGTCGTTCCTACTGTTACCCAGGAAGTGTCGCTGGCTGAATTGGGGACGGTCTGGCTTTGCGAAGGCGCCGTTATTTCCGGTTTTCGTCTGCCATCGGCTGTAAGCCCCTGCCCGCTGATGCTTCCTACCCTGCGGTAATCGAACTCATTTACCGGATTGTTGAGGCGCAGGCCGCCCGTTGTTACACCGTTGTAAGCGTCGCCGAAGATTGTTATGTATGTGTTGTTATTGCCCGCGGCGTTGGCAAAAACCACCCCGTTTTGATAAGCGAAATAGTCGTAAGCAAGAGTCCATATGCTTGAGCCGTCGCCGTTGATTTCGAGCTGAAAGCCGGTAACGATGACCCGGCAGTTATATGTGTTTATAAGCCCATCGAGTGCGTTTCGCAACTCGTTCCAGTCGATTTCGCAGGCGTCGTCAACCACGCGTGCGCAGTAGATATCGGCACCGGGAGCAACGCCTATATCGTTGGGAAAAGATATGCCGCCTCTGCTTGAGATAATGCCTGCCAGCCGCGTGTCGTGCCAGTCAGCCAGAACCCCTGAGCCGGAATAGTCAAGATTGAACGCATGCGTTACACCGTTACTGTCTTTGAACGCCTCGTGCGTAGTGCGGGCGTTCCTTGCCAGAACAACGCCGACGTTGACTCCCTGTGCGGTCTGGCCAAGCTGGTGAACGGCCTTTGCGTTCGAGCCGCCTGCCTGTATTGATTCCTCAAGGCCATAGACCCGCGAAGCCGGCAAATGGCTGAAAAACACAGCAACAATAAACCCCCATATCCCCACTATCGGGGCATAATTTTTCACCACGCCATCCTCATTTAATTAATAATGAAATAATTGTAGCAGAAAACAAAGCGGATTTCAAGCCATTTAGCGTTTTAGCCAATCAACGAAGTGTTTGAGGCCTGCAGCGATGTCGGTGTTTGGTGAATAACCTAAGTCCTTAGCTGCTTTTGAAACGTCGGCGTATGTCCTAATAACGTCTCCCGGCTGCAAGGGCAGGCGCTCTATAATCGCCTTTTTGCCGAGGGCCTTTTCGATTTCTTTAATCAGGTCATTGACGGTTATCGGCCTCGATTCGCCTAAGTTGTAAATATTATAGCCGGAGCATTTATTGATAGCGGCCGCTGTCCCGTCGATTATGTCGTCGATATAGGTGAAATCGCGCATCATACTGCCGTCGCCGTAAACGGGAATGGGTTTGCCTTGCTCGATAAGGCGGGCGAACTTGTGGATTGCCAAATCGGGCCTTTGCCGAGGCCCGTAAACCGTAAAATATCGTAAACACGTTATCGAGATGCCGAACAAATGATGATACGTATTGCAAATCAATTCTCCCGCTTTTTTCGTCGCTGCGTAGGGTGAAATCGGGAAATCGACGTTATCATTTTCAGAGAAGGGCACTTTTTTATTATTGCCGTAAACGCTCGAGCTTGACGCGAATATGAATTTTTTTATTCCGGCCTTCCTTGCCGCTTCAAGCAGGACCACAGTTCCATTTACATTGACGTCTGCATAAAGGAGCGGCTGTTCAATCGATGGTCTGACGCCCGCCTTGGCGGCAAGATGAACAACTATGTCGGCTTCCTCAGCTATTACCTTGTTCATATCTGCTGCGCTGCGAATATCCGCTTCGACCATACTGAACTGTTTATTCTGCAGGCAGGTTTTGATATTGGCGTGTTTGACTGTCGGGTCATAAAAATCGTCGAAATTATCAATACCCGATACTATCCAGCCGTCGCTGAGAAGGCGTTCGCACAAATGCGAACCGATGAAACCAGCAGCTCCTGTAACAATTGCTTTCATAACATCCGCCTATGCCGCGTAAACAATGAGTAAACCTACAATAAGAACTATAGACGCCAGAATTCTGAAAATAAAATCCGGCTGTTTAAGATACCAGTTTAAGATTCCGCGGGCTTTTTCAAGCCCGAGGATGAAAATCAAAAGCCCCGACAAAAGGAAAATCGCTCCAAAAGTTATTATCAGCCACGTTACGCCGCATTCTCTTGCGCCTATGAAAAAAACTGTCGCAAGGACAAACCTTACGAACGCCGCAAGATAAAGCCGACGGCCTTTGGCGAAAAACTGAATCAATATCCTGATTACGCCGGGCTTTATCAGGTAAACCAGTCCCATGCAAACGATGAATGTGCCGATTGCTTTTATGACTATTTCCATTTGCACACCTTTTGTAAGTTGGTTACGCAATCGCAGGACGGCCTACGCTGTGATATTCTATGCCTGCCTTCTTTGCAATTTCCGGGTCGTAAAGGTTTCTGCCGTCAAAAATCACCGGCTTTTTCAATTTATCGACTATTAACTCGAAATCAGGATTTCTAAACTCCTGCCATTCCGTCAAAATGACCAGCGCATCGGCTCCGTCGAGAGTGTCGTAGCCGTTTTCGAAAATATCTATTTTATCGCCGAGCGCCGCCTTGGCATTTTCAGCCGCTTCCGGGTCGTAGGCCCTTATTTTCATTCCGTGTTCTAACAGCGTATTGACGCAATTAATCGCGGGCGATTCCCTTATGTCGTCGGTTTTCGCCTTGAACGCCAGTCCCCATACGGCCAGAACGACATTTTTTTGCCCGGCGAAGTAATCGATAATCCTGCCTGCAAAACGGTTCTGCGACGCGATATTCGCCTGCTGGGCCGCCTTTGCGATTTTCATTTCAACTTTTTCAATTTCGCCTGTGTGAATCAAAGCCCGCACATCTTTTGGAAAGCAGCTTCCTCCGAAGCCGACGCCGGGGAATAAAAATGCCCTTCCTATTCGCGAATCGCTTCCTATTCCCTGCCGGACCGACTCGACGTTGGCGCCCATCTTTTCACATAAAGCAGCGATTTCATTTATAAATGAAATTCTCGTCGCCAGCATCACGTTAGCGGCGTATTTGGTCATTTCCGCCGAAGCCGGGCCCATACATATTATCCGGTTGCCTTTTCGCATAAACGGGCCGTAAAGCTGCTTCATCGTCTCTCGCACCGATTCTTTTTCAGTGCCGATTATAATCCTGTCGGGACTCATAAAGTCCTCGACTGCCGAACCCTCCTTCAAAAACTCCGGATTGCTTACGTAGTCGAAGGGCTTATTGGTATGGGACTTCATTATCTCAGTGACTTTTGTGTATGTCCCCACAGGCACGGTGCTTTTAGTTGCGATTATCCGATAGTCCGGCATTAGTTCGGCGATTTGGCCTGCGACTGCCAATACGGCTGATATGTTCGCCGAGCCGTCAGGAAGCGAAGGTGTGCCGACCGCTAAAAATATAATCTGCGAATTATCAATCCCGTATTTCAGGTCTGTCGTAAACACAAGACGTTTTACTTTTTCGTTTCGCTGCACTATCTCGCCCAGGCCCGGTTCATAAATGGGAATATTGCCTTTTTTAAGCCCGTCGATTTTTTTTGCATCGTTATCGACGCATACGACGGAATTACCTGCCTCTGCCAGACATCCGGCCGTAACAAGGCCGACGTAACCAATACCGACCACGCAAATTTTCATTCATCTTTCCTTTATAACTGCTTAACGGGCTTCATTTTCTTCGACCTGCTCAATCATATCTGCGCCTATCTCGACGCTGGCCGCCTGTCCTAACATATCAATCTGCAGCACAAGCCGCATAGAATTTTTCGCTTTTACGACAATTCCAATAAGTCCAGCCAAAGCCCCGCCTATAACGCGGACCCGCTGACCGACCTTTATATAATCGTGCGGCGACAAGTCCGCGCCTGCCGTAATCGCCCTCTCTATCTGCGATAGTTCATCGACGAGCAAATCCTGGTCTTTTACCTCAATCAGGTTCGCAACGCGGTTTGTTTTCAATACTTCAAGGCGATGCTGTTCCTGCCCGCAGAAAAACAAATACCCGCTGAAAAGCGGCAGCAGGGACTTGAACGTCCTGCCTCGAATCTTGCGGACTTTCCATATCATCGGCAAAAAGTAACTGACGCCTTTGGCCGTCAGGTCGTGAGCCAGCGCCTTTTCGTTCCTGCTTCGTGTATGGGCAACCCACCAAAGTCCAACGAAATCACGAAGCGGCTTGTTTTTGGGCCACGTCATTTGCGGATTTTCGCTCGGCTTCAGCAATTTATCTTTTTCCTTTTATATGGCGAGACAGGTCCCGCCGTTCATATTGTTACAGTCAAGTATTCGCTCTCTGCTGAAAAACGCATCACGCCCTCGTATGCAGCAGGCACGAGTATCGTCTCGCCCGCCTTGAAATCGACCCTCTTTTCGCCGAGAAATGTTCCGAAACCGCTCAGCATTATAAGGGTTCTCATCTGCCCCGATTTCAAGAGGACCTCGCGATTACGCATCTGATGGCCCTTGTCAATCTTGAAATACTCACAATCGACGAGTCGCCCGACGGTTGTAACTGATAGATTATCATTCGATGAATCGAAATGAATGCTTGCAAGAGCTTCGTCAATATGTAAAGGCCTTGGTTTGCTCCTATCATCGACCCGGTTCCAGTCGAACACTCGATAAGTCGTGTCCGAAGGCGTCTGAATCTCGGCTATCAACAAACCTGCCCCGATAGCATGCGCAGTCCCGGCAGGCAAATAATGGCACTCGCCTTGTTTTACCTCAACTTTATTGAGCAGACGCTCGACCGCTCCATCTTTAATCGCTTGCTCGAATTTTTTCCTTGTTACACCTTGTTTCAATCCCTTATATATCACAGCTCCAGGTTTTGCCTCGATTATATACCAGCATTCCGTTTTGAAATCGCCTTTTCCCATACGCCGGCAGGTTTCCTCATCGGGGTGCACCTGCACACTGAGGACATCTCCGCAATCTAAAAATTTAATCAATAGGGGCACAGGCAGCTCAAATTCCTTTGAGCCCGTTATATCTTCAGGATATTTTCGTATTGCCTCGTCGAGTGTAAGGGCCGCCAGTCCGCCATTTATGATTTTCGATTTGTCCTGCGGCAAATCCGCAAGCTCCCAGCTTTCCCCAATCTTTTTACCTTCAGGCATGTCTCTGCCGAACACATTGCGCAGTTTTGCCCCTGCCCAAATTCTTTCTTTATATATCGGCTCAAACTTTAACGGATAAACCTGCATATCCTTATGTTAATCAGGCAGGAGGATATTGTCCACTGTTTGTCTTTGTGTTTGCCTGCTGTGAACTGATTTTCGTTACTCCTGTGCCGTTCGCCGGTTTTCGGCAAGCAGTGCGAAGTCCGCCCAGTCCACCTTGTAATCTTGGTTCATATCGGCACGTTCGAAATAGTCCGTCTCACGAGCAAGCCATAATGCGTCCGGGTCGCCGGCATCAATAGCGCACAGCCAGTAGTTCGTAAACCACTGAAAATCTAAAATATCAATTCTGCCATCGACAACGAGGTCCCCATCGGCCGGTGTTGTGACAAAAACGACCGTGAATTCGTTCGATGGTCCGTATTGATTGTCGTCCTCTATCGCGTCGTACACCCTGTAACTAATCCATTGCAATTCCGTTGCGCCTTCGGGAGCCGTCGCCCTGAACTCCAGGTGAATATGCGGGTCGGTTAGCGAACTGTGGTTAAACCAGTCGTTCGGCTCATCGAGTATTACCCCGAGAGTTGTATTTCTGGCTGAAAAACCGGGGGTGATGGAAGCGCACTCAATTATGATTCTGTAATCCATGTCCGGCACACCGAGAAGCTGCCGGTTCGGGTCATCTGCTGCTATCAGGTCGAAACCCGGCTCGCCTATCTGGTATCTGTCATAGCGGACATTGTAGTATAGCGGATAGTACCAGTTGAGCCACGTTGGTTCTCCTGTATTGGCCGGGTCGCTGTGGCGGTATTTTTGAGTGCAGTTGATAAACAAATCGTTATCGTCAGCCGTGCCGAATATCCCATCCTGGTTGCGGCCAATTAAAAAGTGGTCGAGCGGGCAATCGGCCCGCAGGTTTAAGCAGAATACTAATATAATTGTAATGCTGATGAATTTGTTAAAACTTGTCATAATACGCTCCTTGACGGATATTTAATTGTCCGGCGGCCAGTGCGGGGCCGAATCCGGATACCAGTAGCAGTTACCCGGCCAGTTGTAGGTCGTTTCGATTTCCAGCGTTTCGGCGTGTCCGTCAACGAAAAGGTAGTTCGATTTACCCGAATGGCGGTCCCAGGCGATTTGTCCTTTGGCCAGCTGGATGTTGTAAAACCATTGTTCCGGGTGTATGTGGTCGTAGTTGGTCCACGATGACGGACTTTCCGCGACGTAAACACAGAATTGCGGCCGCTTGATAGTTGTAACATAATTGTATTGTCCGCTGTAAAGAGGGCACAGGGGGTCCAGCAGGGCGTTAAGAGCATAACTCGACCATCGCGCGTCAGTCGGCTGGTCGTCGAGCGGCCTGGTCCAGTCGATGAAGGTCTTTGCCTTGTCTGACGGACACCTGAACAGCAGCGTCTCTTTTGTGTGCCGCGCCAGACGGCTCAGCCAGTATTCTTTCGGGTCGGTCGTGTGGCACGAGCTTGGCGGCAGGCGGTCGCCGTTATCTATAACGTAACTTTGCAGCGCAATTCCCATTTGCCGCATATTGCTGAGACAAACCACCTTTTTTGATAATTGCCTTGCCCTGGTGAGAGACGGCAGCAGTATTCCCATCAGAAGCCCGATTATAGATATTACGACCAGAAGTTCGACCAACGTGAAAGCATCGTCTGTTCGGCTGACCCGGTAATTGATACGGCCGGGACGGATTACTCCGTCCCAGACGGGATTTTTATTTGCCATTTTTTCACTTTTCCTGATTTGATGATAATTGTTCCAATCGCCAGCGAAACCAGCGAACATGGCTCAGGTACCGTTTGAAAGTTGATAGTGTATTGTGCGGATTCGGTGAGTCCGGTAGTTCCAGCGTCTAATGTCGTGAACGTTGCTGAAAATAATTCGCCAGGCCCTTCCGCCAAAGCCACAAACTCCGTATGAACGTGGAAATACCAAGCCCCGAGCGTTCCGTTTTCATTGTAGAGGGTGTCGCTCCATACCGGATTGCCGAAAGAATATGTGTCGCCGTCGTTCAAAAGGATTTCCAGCCCCGTTGATTCTTCTTCCATCCAGAAGTTTGCGGAATCTGAATAGTTGATTCTTTTGAGTTCAATCTGCCAGTTGGGCATCGTTTGCGAATCATAGCCGCCTAATTGAAAGACACCTGTTTCGGGATGGGCAGAATGCCAGCAGTCAAGCTCCGCGACGTAAATTTGTTTACCTCCGA
>CAYLXJ010000085.1:3644-8391 GCA_964387385.1 uncultured Pirellulales bacterium | reverse complement strand
CGGCTCATACGCCGAGGGTAGGGCCAAACAGGACTCGGACGTTGACCTGCTTATAGTTGCTCGGTTTGAGGGTAGTTCCGTCGATAAATCGGTGCAAATCCGGCTGAAACTGAGACCGACCTTTCCCGTTGACCTGCTCGTCAGAACGCCCGAAAAAATCCGTCAGCGGTTGGAAATGGGCGACCGCTTCATAAAAGATATTCTCCAGGGAGGCAAAGTCGTTTATGAAGCCCACAACCGCTGAATGGATTGAAAAGGCAGAGGGCGATTTTGCCACAATGCAGCGGGAGTCCCGCGCAAGAAAGAATCCCAATTACGATGCAATTTGCTTTCACGCCCAGCAATGTTCTGAAAAGTACCTTAAAGCCCGTTTGGCTGAAGCTGATATGTCGTTTGGCAAAGTTCACGACCTTGTAGCTCTTCTCGACCAGGTAAAAGATCTTCAGCCGGATTGGGAGGTATTTCGCGAGGATTTAGCTTATCTTTCTGATTTTGCCGTAAGTTTTCGTTATCCGGGCGAGTCGGCAAATAAGGAATTTGCTCTCGATGCCGTCCGCCGATGCCGATTCTTTCGCAAGATTGCTCGTAGCTCTCTTGGTCTGCCTGAATAACGAACATTGCTCTGGAGTAAATTTTAGACCGGAGATAATTTTATGACAAAGGCCGAGATATTTGAGTTCATCAGGGACAATCCTGTATTCGCTATCGCGACGGCGGACCAGGGCAGGGCCAGGGTTAGGACAATGAAGGTCTATCGGGCGGATGAAGACGGCATCATAATTATTACCGGCGAAAACAAGGACGTGCACAGACAGCTTCAAAATAATCCCGAAGTTGAACTCTGCTTTTTCAATATCGAGCAGGAAAAGCACATTCGCATAACCGGCTCGGTTGAAGTGGTTGAAGACCCCTCGCTTGAAAAGGAAATCGGCGATGATTATCAGTTCCTCAAAAAGTGGGTCGATAACGCCGGCTACGATGTCCCCGTCGTTTACCGCCTCAAAGGAGGCTAGGCGGTCGTCTGGACGATGGATACCAATTACAAGCCGAAGCAATATGTCCGGTTGTAATCGTTTATTATAATCCCCACAAACAAGCAGGATGGCTGAATTGTGGACGAAATTAGGCGAAGATTAGCTGAGATTGATAAACAGCTCGACCAGTGTCCTTCCTATTATCACAAACAGGCCGTAACCACAGCGCCTCTGATGTTTTGTGCTTTAGGAATGATAGGGGGGATAATCATACAAAATAACCTGCCGGTTCCCGAAATGGTCTGGCTTGCGCTTCTCGTGTTTTGTTTCTTATTTCTGGTAATGGCAATGGCGAGAGGACTCGAGCGGGTCAATATCGCGGCATATCTTGCTTTAGTTTGTTTTATCTGTGTGGGGGCGATGCGGTTAGCGTATTTTAATCAGCCGGCCAAAAATGACATTCGCAATTTCGTCGGCGATGAACAAACATTAGCGACCGTGCGAGGCATAATTGAAACCGAGCCGTACGCCGAAAAACGAAACTGGCAATTCGCCAAATTCAAGTTTACTGACCCCGCCAGCAGCTTTTATCTGCTGGTGACAGAAGCGGAAATGACAACCGGCTGGGCTAAAGCAACAGGGTTTGTCAGGGTTCGGGTAAACGAGCCGTTAATGGGCTTCAAAGCCGGAGACAATATTCAAATTTGTTGCTGGCTGGACAGATTCAAAAACGCGACAAATCCCGGCGAATTCGACTTAGCTAAGTATCTTTCCAGAAAAGGCGTATTTGTTGGTGCCTCGGCTAAGTCTCGACAGGCAATTGAACTATTGGGTATTGAAAGCGCCGGGCTGTTTGCCAAAACAAAAATCTACCTGCGTAAAATTGCAGTCGTTTCTCTTCTGGGCGGCCCTTATCCGGAGAATGAATCGGAAAGTTTACTGCTTGCTCTTGTTCTGGGACATAGGGCGAATATAGAACCTGAAACATTTGAGGCGTTTCGCAAGACGGGGCTTTTACATTTTATATGCCTGTCCGGGATGAATTTCGGCGTCGTAATCTGGTTTGTCTGGTGGATGTGCAAAACAGCAGGCCTTATGAAGCCGGCCCGCGCGTTCGTCTGCATAATCGCCGCGATTCTGTTCCTGATGGTTGTTCCGGAAAACGCCCCCGCTTTCAGGGCGGCTGTAATGTGTTTTGCATTTTGCGGTGCTTTTATCTTTCGGCGAAAATCAAATCCCTTCAATTCGCTCGCCCTGGCCGCCATCGTGCTTTTACTAATCAGGCCGACAGAACTTTACGAACCCGGCTGGCAGCTCTCGTTTGAATCGGTTCTGGGGATTTTACTGTTTGCAAAACCGTTTTATAATTTCCTGCGAGATAAAGGATTAGAACTGTTTGGAGAGCCGGACAAAGGAGGTATATTATTTCGAATCGCTGCTAAAATCGCATCGGTTCTCTGGTCGGCATTTACTGTCAGTTTAGCGGCGTGGCTCTCGATTGCTGGCATAATGTTATACCATTTTCATACGATTCAATTACTGACAAGTGTCTGGACCGTGCTCGTATCTCCTCTTATCGGGCTTGTTTCGATTCTTGGCTATTTGAAATTATTTATCACATTATTATCGCCGAGCATTGGGGCGGCATTGGGCGCAATTGTCAATTTTTTAGCTGATATACTAATCTACATCGTCAAGCTAATTGCCCGCCTCGACATATCGGAAATCCTTATCGGGAAAACTTTTGCCGTAGCAATAATTCTGTATTACGCAGTTTTAGCTTACGCCTTCTTTTTTCACCAGAAGTTTCAATTCAAAAAAGCCGTCTGTGCTTCAGCAGCGGTCTCGTTAGTCGCGCTGGTTGTGCTTCCCGGATGGCAAAGTGCTTATCGTGAAGGTCTTACCGTTACCGTGCTTGACGTCGGCCACGGGCAGGCAGTGCTTGCGGAATTGCCCGACAATACCAATATGCTTTTCGACGCCGGCTCCTTGAGCAGGGACGATATAGGCACAAGAGTTGTTCTGCCGTTTTTACGTTATAAAGGTATAGACAAAATTGACGCCGTAATCATCGGCCACGGCGATATAGACCATATTAACGGATTGCCGGAAATTAATGAAAGTTGCCGTGTCGAAAGATTTTATTCAAACAAGGCCTTTTTTGAAGAAGGGAAAGATAAGTTAACCATTAAATTTTTAAGAGGTCTAATCGAGGTAAATGATATCAATGAAATGCAGACAGCTTGTGGCCCGGCGATAATAAAAATACTCTGGCCTGATTATGAAACCTGCCAAAACAATCAAATAAGCGACAACGACAAGTCAGCGGTAACTATGCTCGAATATAAGGATAGAAGCATCCTGATTTGTTCCGATATCGAGAAGCCCGCTCAAAAGGAAATCCTTCGGCTTTACCCCGATTTGAGAGCCGACGTCGTAATCGCGCCGCATCACGGCTCAAGAAAAACGACCGACTGGAGTTTTCTCGAACAATTAAGGCCCGAAGTTGTCATCTCAAGCTGCGCAACGTCCGCACAAGAAAAAGGACAGGTCATAAAGGGTAACTTCTATACTGGAACCGACGGAGCCGTAACAGTTCGCATTGATAAGAAGGGGGTTCTTACAGTTCAAAAGTTTATAAAAGAAAAGCCCCGGCGGTAACAACCGGGGCTTTTTATTACGTCGTTTGAGTTATAATTATTATGACATTTTTTACAGGATAAAGAGATGAAATCTGTTAAGAGAATTGTCCTGTTATTATTGGTTCAGTTTTCCTATTCGACTATTAAAGACATGTACGCATCAGCATCATTAGCTCCGTCAATGGGGTCGGGTCAGAAAATAAATATTCTTGACTTACATAATGGCCCTATTAGAGATATTGTTGCAGATCCTAATGGGGACTATATTGTGTCAATTGGGGATGACAAACGCTTGATTATTACTGACATAGCAAATCTGGGGACACCTTACCCATTTCCAAAGTTAGCTCTTTGACAACTGAATAATATTTTGAAAGAGTTCACCACGAAGTTTACCCGCCGTTTTTTTGGCGGGACACCAAGACACGAAGTTATTGCCTTTATTAAAACAGTCCGTGTAATCTGCGTAATCCGTGATTAGGGTTTATTCAGCCGGATAGCGTCGTGCCGACGGCGACCACTTCGCAATCCCTCAACCGCTGCGCCTACGTCATCAATAACCCGCTGCGCCTGACAGACCCGACCGGCCACGGCACGCCTGCCGTGCCAGGGTGGCTATAACTGGATTCCCGCTTGCGCGGGAATGACATCTGCGCAATCCGCGAAATCAGAGTCAAATTTTTTTTGTGATTTTTCCGAAACTGGCTCTTCGCTGCGCTTCGTGTGTGCCCTTTATGGCTATATTTGTTAGCCCTTAATCATATGCACGACAATTTCGACCCTGCGGTTTTTCTGTTTGCCCGCGGCGTTGGCATTCGAGGCAATTGGCCTTGCAGGCCCGCACCCGACCGCTTTGATCTTGGCCTCGTTGACGCCCTTTTGAATAAGGTATCTGGTAACGGTCAGTGCGCGTTCTGAGGACAGCTCCCAATCGTCGGCCCATTTCGACCGCTTGATGGGGTCTGTGTCGGTATGCCCGATGACCTCGATTTCCTTGCCCGAGTATTTATCACGCAGCACCGAATAAATATGGTCAAGCTCTTTGCTTGTCGTGTTTTTAAGATTGGCCTTTCCCGAATCGAATAAAATCGCGTTGGGTAATGTTACCGTGATTGTTCCTGCGGCGGCGTC
>CAYLXJ010000085.1:0-3634 GCA_964387385.1 uncultured Pirellulales bacterium | reverse complement strand
ACATCGTAACCCTCGCCGAAGCCCGTAGCGTCTGCGGCGGTCTTCCTCTTTTCGAGAATCTGTCTCTGCATGTCCGCTATGGTCTGCTGGTCTCTTGCCGATTGCTCCGCCAGTTGCCCCTTCTCGGCACGCTCGCGTTCGAGCAGTCCTTTAAGGTTCTGGTGCTCGACGTTGAGCGCGTTATATTTCTTTTTCCAGTCGGTGCAGCCGGATAAAAGCATAAGGGGTATTAGACCGAACAATAGTGCGGTGGTAAGTTTTGAAACTCGCATTTTCGTTTCCTCCAAAAAATTTCAAACTCGATTCCGTTCTTACTTGGAAAACACAACAATACGCAAATACGCAATTATTCTATCATGCAGTAATATAACCGCAAGTATTCCCATTGACAAGAAGGGACCATAAGGAATTTGCCTTGTTTTTTTAAAAAACATCTGCGACCCCGCCCAGGCAAGCCCGAAGAAGGGTGCTATGAAAAAGGCAAATACAATAAATAACGGCCCGACTACGGTTCCCGCCGCTCCCATCAAATGCACGTCGCCGAGGCCCATTGCTTCACGCCCGAAGGCAAGGGTGCCGAGTATTCTCGTCGCCCAGACGATTCCGCAGCCCATAAAATACCCCGCCAAGCTGCCCAGAAGTCCTGCAATTACAGGACGTTGCGAAAAAATCAGCCACCATTGCTGCAAAGCGTCAAGGCGGCTGACTAACTGCCAGGCCGCCAATGAGCAGATAATTACAGGCAGCAGAAATACGACTTCCTTACACATCTCAATACGGTCGTTGAATTCGTCGCCGGTTGGCTGCGGCTTTTCAGGCGTTTTGAGACGGTCCAAGTCGTAGCTTCTTTTGATAATCCCCGTGGCCAGCAGGATTAAGGAAATTGTCAGGCCGGCGCAGGCACCCGCCGTCAGGGAGGCGATAGTGGTCTGATTGACGAGAATCAGGTCGGCCGTTGTGGGCAATAGGAAAAAATGACGAATCGCCGCCGGCGCAATAAATAACGGCGCCAAAGCCGACGCAAGAATTCCCGCTACCGTGGCAAACCAGCATATCGACAACGGTATAATCCACAGCTCAAGGTCGATTGCCGACGCTGCGATAAGCGCGCTTAGCAGGACGATAGTTGCAAGATACAAAACCCATCCGCCTTCTAAAAATGATGGAATCCCGCCGCGGAAACCGGAGCGGAAGTAAAGCAGAAAAACGCCCGTAAATACAAGGGCCGTCAATAATTCGATAACAAAATATCGCGGCGAGATGCGCGATTTGCAATACCGGCATTTGCCTCCTAAAACGAGCCACGAAACAAGCGGTATGTTATCATAAAACTGAATATGCTTGCCGCAGGAAAGGCACGACGATGGCGGGCTGACAAGCGATTTATCTTTAGGAAGACGATAAATCACGACGTTTAGGAAACTGCCCACGCACGCGCCTATCGCGAAAGAAAAGGCAATCCAGATCCACTCAAGGTTTACTATTTCGCTTCCGTGCATTTATTTCTTTTCAGCGTTTGTTTTCATTGCGCCTGCTACCTTCATTGGTAAGCCGAACAGGCGGATAAAGCCGATTGCGTCAGTTGGGTTATATTCTGCGCCCATTTTGAAACTGGCTAAAGCGCCGCTGTATAAGCTGAACGGGCTTTTTACGCCCGCCGCCGTGCATCGGCCTTTGAATAACTTCATACGCACCGAGCCGGTAACGTTCTTTTGCGTAATGTCGATAAAGGCGTCCAGCGCCTCGCGCAACTGGCAGAACCACTGGCCGTAATAAACCATTTCAGCGTATTTCAGCGCAACAAGCTCTTTATAGTGCATCGTTTCGCGGTCAAGCGTTAATGTCTCAAGCGCCTTGTGCGCAGTCATCAGGATTGTTCCGCCCGGCGTCTCGTATGCCCCGCGAGATTTCATACCGACTAAACGGTTCTCGACTAAATCAATCTGGCCGACGGCGTGTTTGCCGCCTATGGCGTTGAGCGTTTCTAATAGTTTCACGCTGTCGGTGGATTTGCCGTCTAATTTGACGGGAATTCCCTTTTCAAAACCAATCTCGACGTATTCCGCCTTATCGGGGGCTTTTGAAACCGGATTCGAGATTACCCAAAGCTCATCCTTCGGCTCATTTGCCGGGTCCTCGAGGTCCGCCCCTTCGTGGCTGATGTGCCAGATATTGCGGTCGCGCGAGTAGATTTTCTTTTTCGATTGTTCTATCGGTATCCCGTGCCTGTTGGCGTAGTCCACCGCCGCCTCACGGCTTGTCAGCGTGAATTTCGGGTCCTTCCACGGCGCGACGATTTTCAGCGTCGGGTCAAGAGCCATATACGTCAATTCGAACCGCACCTGGTCGTTGCCCTTGCCCGTTGCCCCGTGAGCGACGCCCGTCGCCCCTTCAGCGTGGGCGACATCTACCTGATGTTTTGCAATCAATGGCCGGGCAATGCTCGTTCCCAAAAGGTAACCATTTTCATAAACCGCACCCGATTTGAGCAGCCGCCACAAATATTGCTCGACGAATTCCTTTCGCAGGTCCTTGACGACGCACTTGACTGCGCCGGATTTCAAGGCCTTTTGCTTGATGCCCGAAAGCTCATCGCCCTGGCCGAGGTCGGCCGCGAAGGCAATTACTTCGTAGCCATACGTCTCTTTAAGCCATGGCAGTATGACGCTCGTATCCAGCCCGCCGCTGTATGCTAATACAACCTTTTCCGACTTTGCCATTTTCGTCCTCACTAACTCGTATTCGTTAAAAACACGCATTATACAGACATACCTCTTCTATTACAATAAACACCGCCTTTTATTTCTCGGTTTGGCGCTCTTGTGGGAAATTTAATCTCGCGAATTCGCCGTAATATTTCTTCGCCTCCGCGTCGTAGACCATCGCTGCCTCTTCCTGGGTCTGGTAACTTCCTAAATAAATTCGTTTGCCGTTTACGTTGATATACGCGTCCCATTTCTTCCTACCTTGCCTGCTTTTATGAAAGTGAACGCCCTTATGTTTCGAGGAGCAGCCCTTTCTTTTGGCGCGGTTACAGGAGTTCTGAGCCCGCGTGGCCGGGCGCAAATTATCTCTTCGATTGTCGAGGCCGTTGCAGTTTTTGTGATCAACAAGAAGCCCCTCAGGGGGATTAAGAATAAACCTGTGCATCGAGATGAATTTCGAATTATTTCCCGGAATTTTCAGGAAATGCACTGCGTAAATACTGCCGTAGTCCTCTTTTACAATCCAGTCCAGTCCGTTAACGCGGTAAAAGTCCTTTTGGTCAACGAGCGCGTATCTTCCGCCGGGTAAATGGACCCTGCGGAACGGCTGTCCGTATCTGTAACGGCGATACTTGAGAATTAAACCGGCAAAAATTCCGTCAAACCAGTTCGGAACTCTAATCGTTAATCGAATCTTCATAATTCTCTCCTCTTTCATTAAGTCAAAAATCATAAATCATAAATTCTGGGGGGTAACTTCCCCGAAGAGACCACGATGTGCCTCCATCCTTAATTTTGAATAGACCCTTCGACGCGGCCAAGCAAGCTCGGTCTTGCTCAGGATTCGGCCCTAAAAGAGGAACTACGTTCCTCTATAAATAGGGCCGAACTTGCGCGCTTTTGACGAAAAATAAGGGATTTCCTGATGG
>CAYLXJ010000084.1:0-8400 GCA_964387385.1 uncultured Pirellulales bacterium | reverse complement strand
AGTGTCGCGTGTGTAACGCCTGTAACACAGAACGAAGCACTGGTTAGGCCTTTCTTATTAGCACTGTTTAATACAGCCGTTCCAGTCGCATCGGTAACCGCGCTGACCGTTCCGGTAACACCGCCGGAGAATGCTCCCGTTACCGTAGCACTGGCTGCAACAGCGCCAAGGTTGTCCTTAACAACTACCGTGGCCTGAGCCTTGTTGGTTACAGGATTCACATAAACTATAGCAACTGTAATGGAATCCACATGCATTGTTGTAGCCCCGCCGCCGGAGGTGACCGTGACGCTGACGGGCGACGAGGTTGTGACTGCGCCGTCGTCATCGGTGGCTTTTGCCGTCAGAGTATAGCTGCCGGCTGATACGTTGTTCCAGGTGCAGGAATAAGGCGAGGTCGTATCAGTGCCAAGCAGAGTCGTGCCCTGATAGAAATCGACCTTTGTTACAGTCCCGTCGCTGTCCGAAGCCGTCGCGGTTATTGTAATATTGGCAGGCGCTGTGAATGTAGCGCCGTTAGCAGGCGAGGTTATCGAGACCATCGGCGGATTGTTTGTGCCGCCATCGCCGATGGACGACCCGCCGCCGGATGTGTTGCTCCACGAAGCGGTGTAGTTATTCAAAGAGTACGTTTTCCACTGACCGTTCGTCGACGTGACCTCGATGCCGAACTGCATTTGCTGGAAGTGGGTATTCGTCAGGAGACCTTGCGACGCGCACCAGTTCCAGACCGCCAGGGCATCGATCGTGCCGCTATTGCTTTGTGTGGCAGGGATGAACTGCAGGACGTTCCAGCCGGGATCGGCCTGCCAGACCTCCGCGTAGAGGATGCCGCCGATCGTCACGTTGGTCCTGATCTTCGTTCCCCAACCGCCTGCCTGCGGGTACCAGCTTGTGAATACCATGATCTCGTCGGCGTAGTCCGCGGACCAGATGTCGCTGGTCCAGTTCCACCAGTCCCCGCTGACGCCGGGGGCCGACGAAGTGTTGTACGTAAACGTCGCCGACTGCATCTGTGCCAGGGGAGTATTCGGAATGACCGAGGTGTTCGGGTAAGACTTCACGCCGCCGCCGGACTGAATCGAATCGACGTACCACGACTGGATGCTGTTGACGTAAAGGCACTGCGTGTTAGGCTTGCGGTTTCCCCAGACGTTATTGTAGATCTTCCAGTCGCCCTGGGTGAACGTCGCCCACCGATCGCACGAGGAGTAAATCACCTCGGCTTGTGCCGAAAGTGCCAGGAACAACAACGACCAGACAATCAAAAGTATCTTCTTTTCTTTTGTCTTCATTACTTGTCTCCATATTTATTTGTATCCCCCAATGATTTTGACTTAACAGAATATTAGTATATTGCTCTCAATAGCACCGCCTCCTTTCATAAACACTGCTGAAAAATTAAGTTTGAGAATATATTGTAGATAAAATTTGGTGAAAATTGACGATCCGCGGCTTTTCTGAACGGCGAAATTCCCCCTCCCCCGGCACTTTGCTTATCAAAATCATGCCGACTTACGATAAGCACGCAAACAAACTTCTTTGCCCTCTTGTGATGCCTTGTCGCCATCGCATCACCCATTTTTAAACAAACGATACCTGGCGCGTAACTTTGCAGAGCATATCTGCTGCATGGCGCGCAAGCCCTCTGTTCCTTCTTACGTGTCTGCACGGGCAGAAAAATTAACACAACCTCGAATTATAATTAACAATTTGTAAAAAAGTTAACACCATATTTTGCAAAATTTCCGCCATATTTGGCAGTCGGCATTTTTGGAAAATCCTTAGAAGGGTGCAAAAACCATAAACGCTGAAATAAATTCACTAAAACAATCCTGGCAAAAGACCTTCAAGTGGTAAATCGAGTCTTTTAGCTGCCATTTGTTATCGGACCTGCGATTTTGACGCTGAAAGCGCATTTTTTTATTTATCTCAGGCGGATTTATCGTCGAACAAATCCGCGTTCTTTTCAGTATATTTGGCGCTTATACGGTTTTTAGGGGGTATTATTAATTCCCCTCAATGCTTTGGGAATTTAATGCCAGGGAGGGCATTCCGAAAGTTAAGCAGGCAAGCCCGCAAGCCGATAACTTCAATACCGGTTTGTCGTTGCGCTCATTTTGGGGTGCTTGTGAGCAGAAGATGGGTGATAATTTGATGAGAAAAACGCAATACGGAGAGAATGATTGCGTAAGCACAAAAGCCCTTGTGCCCTTGTGCGCTTGCGCGATTGCGCTGTTATTATCCGGCTGCGGAGATAAATTCTGGGACCCCACCCAGGTCGGCAGATTCAGGCCCGTGCCGGCCGTCAATGTAATTCTCGATTCTCTCGGCGTAGCGGAAGAAACGCCCGCCGCGTGGGAAACAGGAGAAGACCCAAGACCAACAGATGTTGTCGCTTATGACGTTGACTATGTGTTCGGCCCCGGCGACGTTATTCAGGTAAATATCTTCGAACTGCTCACTCAGGGGCAAATGTATATAAATCAATTTGTAATCACGGAGACAGGTAAATTATCAATTCCAGATGTCGGCGTCGTTGAGGCGGCAGGCCTGACGGAATCGCAGCTTGAGGAGGAAATCAAGCAGATACTATCCCCAACAATCCTTAAAGAGCCGTCGGTCAGCGTCATATTAGTGCAGTCGCAAAGCAGGATTTTTTCGATATTAGGCAACGGCGTCCCCGCGCCCGGAAGATACGGGATACCGCGATATGATTACCGGCTGGCCGATGCGCTTGCGACGGCGGGCGGCATAAGCCAGTTCAATATCAGTTACATTTATGTTTCCCGCCCGATAACCGGCCAGGAGGCGCTTACCGAAGAAGTTGAAGCACCCGCAGAAACGGCTCCGGCCCCGGTCAGGGTCGAGCAGGCGCCATCTGTCGAAGCCCCGCCTGCCAGGCCGACGCGGGAAGATATGCTGGAAATAATAGCCCCTTCAGCCCGCCGAATTCACAAGAGCCATACTGAACCCGTAGTAGCCACAGCCGAAATGGTTACAGATGAGGAGCTTGAGGAGCTTGGCCGAATCGCCCCGCCGGAAGATATGCCCGAAATACCTTTTGACGCTCGAAAAATCGAGCCGTATGTCTCGCAGCCAGAAAGACGCGAGCCGGCCCCAACAACCCGGCAAGACAATGGCGAGCAAGCTATCAGCGGTGAATCCCGAATCGAGTGGATATTCCAGGATGGCCGTTGGATTCCCGTTCAGATAAGCCCGTCTGCGCCGACACGAACCGCCCCTGAGCAAAGACGCCCGACAGTTGAAGAACGAGGCCCCGGCGTCGCAGAAAGAGCGGCCGGCTGGGGAGAAATCGGCCCCTCTGGAACACAAAGACGCGTCATAAAGATTCCCTCGGACCGGCTTCTCAGCGGCGATACACGTTACAATATCGTAATAAAACCCGGTGATAACATACATGTTCCAGTTGATATTATCGGCGAATTCTGTATTATGGGCAACGTCAACGCCCAGGGATTTATCAATATAACGGGCAGGCCTATGACATTGAAGATGGCGATAGCCGCAGCAGGAGGCCTTGGCCCCCTGGCCTGGCCAAAAAAATGCGAAGTCGTCCGAAGAATAGGGAAGAAACGAGAAGAAATAGTAATGGTTGACCTGGACAAGATTTCAATGGGCGAACAGCCCGATTTCTTTATCAAGCCAAACGACCTGATTAACGTCGGTACGCACCCTACATCCAGGTACCGCGCGATCCTGAGAAATGCGTTCAGGGCGACTTACGGGTTCGGCCTTATTTATGACCGTAATTATGCCGACCGCGACTTTGGAACGAGCCGGCCATTCCCGCAATGGGAGTGGTAATAGAAGCAATGGCGATAATTTATCGTAAATCAGGCAGCAATCCCGGCCCGCCTCGCCCGACACGCATGCGAGTCGAGGCGGGGCGTTCGGGGCAAGGCGGTCTCGAACGTCCGTTAGTGTCTTAGCTTTAAATAATTAAGCCAGACAACATTAGAATGTATCGCATAACCTCTTGAGAGCAATGACAAGGCAAAAGACATGAAAAAACGCGTTATAGACAGCACCAGTGAACAATAAGCATTGAAAGACATAAAATGGTCATTCCATTAATCTTTGCGATCTGGTTTGGTATATCAGCTCACAAAAACCACAAAAAGTGGCCCGCCTGGGGATTACTTGGATTCATTATTCCAGTTATCATACGTTCTATTATAAATCAGTTCGTTGAGGGGCCATCTGGTCTAATTGTTTCTTTAACTACTAGCACTATCCTATCTCTTGCCATCGGTTTTTTAATTACTACTTCGACACAATGGCGGCAACTCGGCGTGCACTCATATATCAAAATTACAGTTATCGGTATCCTGACTTATTATCTGTTTCGCAACGAAATCGGGGGTATTGTCCGCCAGTGGTTCGACGACCCGAGCTGGTCGCATGGCATTCTGATACCGCTTTTCAGCTTGTATTTTCTGAACCTTTCTAAAAAAGAGATTTTAAATGCCCCTGCCAGGCCGACTTACATCGGCCTGCTTTTGCTTGTGCTGGCGATATTATTTTATGTTTTTAACGTCGTAAGCCCGTCGGGGTACGGGTACTTCAAACAAATATCTGTTGTCGGCGTTTTAGGGGCGGTCGTGTTGTTTCTCGGCGGCTGGACGATATTGAAATACACGTGGCTGCCCGTCGGCTATCTTGTCTTTGCGATACCGCTTCCCGACTACGTTATAAAGCCCGTTACAATACCGATGCG
Organism: uncultured Pirellulales bacterium; assembly: GCA_964387385.1. Classification (GTDB taxonomy): domain Bacteria; phylum Planctomycetota; class Phycisphaerae; order Sedimentisphaerales; family Anaerobacaceae; genus Fen-1362. The sequence goes on along the minus strand of CAYLXJ010000084.1, from coordinate 3,659 downwards.
CATCTGGGCGGCAACGGCGGCGACGGCAATATTAAACCTCGTGCCGAAACTGGAAGCGACGGCGAACGGGGTGGTAATAGACATCGTATATAAAAACGTGCATCTTGAACCTGCTTTGGACGTGGCGGAGGCATGCAGCGGAATAAGATTGTTAACTACGTTTCTGGCTTTGGGTGTTGCGATGGCGTATCTGCATTACAGGCCGATATGGCAGCGCCTCGTTTTGCTTGTAAGCACTATCCCCATAGCGATAATATGCAATATCGTCAGGGTAACGCTCACCGGCCTGATTCACGTTCTTATCGACCCCCGCTACGCGCAGGGGATTTATCACGACCTTCTTGGTATGGCGATGCTTCCGCTGGCGTTTCTGCTTTACGGATGCCTGGCGTGGTTTATGTCGAATTTGTTTATCGAAGGCGAAGAGGAAAAAGTGCCTGATGTGGTAATTGCGCGGACACGGATTTTAAATAATGACAGAACATAGAAACATACTGAAAATAATCAGGGCCAATTATTTACAGCCGGCGTTTTTAACATGCGCGGCGGTGCTGGCGCTGTCGAGCGCCGCTATGTCGGTAGTGATAAAACAATCCGGAAGGTACCTGGTAAAAGAGCCGCTGCCGCTGAAAAATCCCCTAAGCGAGCTGAACAGTTCGGCTCTTACGCCCTACAAAGTTACGGTCAAACAGGAAATCGACAATACCGACGTTATCGAAACCCTGGGGACGGAAGATTACATTCAATGGATTCTTGAGGACACGAGCGTTCCGGCAGACAGCAAGGTGCGGTTTTGCACGCTGTTTATCACATATTACGGCATTCCGGACAAAGTGCCGCACGTGCCCGAGGAGTGTTACATCGGTGGCGGTCTCCGTCAGGCAGGTTCGGAAGCGGCGGTCCTTACAATAAAGCCGGGGCCCCGCGGCTCGGCTGAAGAACGGCAGGTAAGCGCCCGCTGCGTCATTTTTGCCGCCGCGTCATCGGACCTCTGGGGCAGCGAAACAACTTTCCCGATTTTTTACACCTTCAGCGTCAACGGCGAATACGCCGGCTCACGAAACGACGTCCGGATGATTATGAACAAAAACCTTTTCGGGAAATTTTCATATTTTTCGAAGGTCGAATGGAAATTTTACAATAATAGTTTCAACCGGGTGGTTTATCCCGACAAACAGCAGGCAGTTAAAGCGAGCGAAAAACTGATGTCGGCGCTGCTGCCGATACTCGAAAAGGACCACTGGCCGGGCGGATTATGGTAGGGGGTAAAACGGGATTTGCCATGGTTTAGGCAATTCCAAACAAAGAAGGAGCAAAATTAATGGCAAAAAAACGATTGAACAAAAAAGTGGCGATGATTGGTTCTGTGGCTTTCGTTCTTCTGGCTGTTATGGCCATAGCGATGTTTTTATATTTAAGCCGGGACCCGGAAAATTTCATACAGGACGGCGTCGCCGCGGCTGAGGCGGCGAGCAAAGCAACCGACCCAAATCAGCGCGAAGAGCTTTACAAGGAGGCCGAAAGAAACTACACAAAGGCCTACGGGCTTGCCGAAACAGATGAACTGAAAGTTGAAATTCTATACCGCGCTATAAACGTTTATATTGCCAGGGACAAATGGAGAGAGACCGTCGGAAGCTGGAACCAGATTGTGCGTCTGGACCCGAAACAGATACCGGCAAGATACGCCCGTCTCAAATATTTTTACCTGATTGCCCAGGAAAATCCGGGAATGGCCTGGCAGGAGGTCGCAACACAGGCGCAGGACTTTATAAACATCATAGAAAAGGCAGACGCAGACCCCTCGCTTGCCGCGTCTGAAACGGCAAAATGGGAGGTCGAGCAGCTCAAGCAAAAAACTGATAAATCCCGTCGTTTGGCGCCATATTTGTATCTGGTTCGCGGAACAGCCAACCTTATGAATGCCCAGATGGGCAGCGTCACAAACCGTGAAGAAACGCTGAGGGAGGCCATCGAGAGCCTGCAGAAGGCAAAACAGCTACAGCCCGATGACGTTGAAGTTTATCTGCGACTTGCCCAGGCGTCGGCCCTGAAAGGCAGCATCCTTGAGGCCAAAGGCGTCGCCGACGCGATAAAAACCGGCAAAGATGAAGCCATAGCCGTACTCAAAGAGGGAATTGAAGCCACAAACAACGGCATCGAGGCCAACATTAATCTTCTGTCGATGAAGCATCGATTCAGCTTGGCAGAGGCCGGCTCTGACCCGAACCAGCAGAAAGCCGTATTGGCGCTTGAGTCCGAATATTTAACGACCGCTTCTAAATTCGGCTCAAGCCCGGAAATGCTTTATGCGCTGGTGGATTTCTATTCTGATTACCGGCTCGGCCCAAAATATCTCGACAAGGCAATCGAAACAATCGACAAGGCAATTGAGTTTGATAAAAATAACGTTGCTTACGCGACTGTTGCCTCGAATTTATACGCAAGGCGGTTCCGCATAAGCGGGCACAAAGAGGATATAGAGCGGGCCATTGATATAGCCGATAAGGCACTGCTGCTGCCTGATGTGCAGGCAACAACCGGTCCCGGCGCGGCAATAGCACAGACGCATAAGGTCCGGCTCAACAGCATGCTTATAGACAACTACGTGGACCTGATTCTGGATTCGCCGATAGCCACGGACCAAGAGCGTCGGCTTGCCGAAGAACTGCTGGCAAAAGCGGAGAAGGCGGCCCGCCAGATTGAACAAGTTTACCGCAGCGGGGACGACCCGCAGGTGCTCGAATGGCAGGGATTGGTTGAGCTTGCCGGGGCAAAACTAAATAAAGGCGACGCAAGCGCGGCGATACGGAAGCTGTACAAGGTCTATACGCAACTGAAGGCGTCCGGAAGGCCTGACCCCCGTCTGTCGTACAAGCTTGCGAAAGTTTTTGCGAACAGCACGGAAGGCGGCGCGGCCGCCGAGTTTCTCACCAGCGCGTTGCGCAGCGGCATAGAGTCCTCACAGCCGCAGGCATGGCTTGATTATGCGGATATCTTAATCAGGGTGGGCTGGTGGAGAGACGTGCTGGCAACAACAACCCTGTTCGAGGGAAGATACGGCCCGACGGACAGGAGCCGGCTGATGCGTATTAAGGCGCATATAGGCGCATGGGAGTTTGACGAAGCAGCCCGCCTTTTGGAACAGATGCCCCCGCAGGACCCAAACCGTATGATAATGGAGGCGTCAATTTTCGAGGGTAAAGTCAGGCAAATTCGCACGATTCTCGAACGCAGGAAGGAAAAAGTGCGGACAAAAGAGGTCGTTGAAACAACACCCGCCCGACAGCCGCAGGAGGCGGTGGACCCGCGGTCAGACGAACAGCTTGCAGCAGATGTGAAAAATAATCTGTCTGTATTTATCGAAGATATGGACAAAATGCTTCAGGCAGACCCAAATCTGCTCGATTCAGCGGCCTTATCGTCGTTATGCGGAGACGCAATAGCAACAGAACAGCTCGAACAGGCAAAATTAATCGTGGACAAGGCCCTGAAATATCGCCCTGATAATTTGACAGGATTATTTTATAAGCGTCTCCTGGCTGAGGCGGATCCCGCAAAGGTAACCATTGAGAAAACAAAACAGATTCGGGAGGAAGTGTTATCAGGAATCGCAGACCCGGTCAACCGCGCGATGTCGCTTGGCATTTTTTATCAGA
>CAYLXJ010000083.1:0-8473 GCA_964387385.1 uncultured Pirellulales bacterium | reverse complement strand
AAATTGTGGTTCTTTAATGTTTTCTCCTTTGTAGAGAGGTATTGATAAGGTCAAACAGGCCTGAAATTACGCCAGTTTCTGATTTGTCGCCTCTCTTCATATCTTCACTTTTACACGAAAACTGCGTTTGGCTGTCTAAGCAAGTCCTGGAGGCGTGGAAAACCAGTTTTTCGCAATTCCATCGGTTCAAGTAATCGTTTACCGAACCAACTCATATTTATACCTTAATTTGGGTTTCCGGTCAAGCAAAATCCCCTCAAAAAGACAAAAATACCTAATAAAAAATTTTTTTATGTCCTATGTTACTGGTTTTACAGGGCTTAAAGCGAATTTTTGAAAAAAAATGGGAAAAAATTAAAAAAAAGCTGGACATAGACCTGTAAAAATGATAATCTTAACGTGCAAGTAAACGTTTACTTGCGGTTTAAAGCGGTTATAAGGTTTATGTTGGCCTTATACGCTTGAGCTAAGGAAGAAGAGATGGGAATATCGCAGAATAACTGTGTTCCGACCATCAAGGAGGTTGCCGCTCATTGCGGCGTAAGTCAGGCGACTGTAAGCCGGGTACTAAATGGCAATTTCAATCACGGTTTTTCAGTCAGGCGGGAAGTCCATCAGAAAATCGTCGAAGTAGCCAATGCTTTGGGCTACAGGCCTAATCTTGCCGCAAGGAATCTTGTCCAGCAGCAGACAAAAATAATCGCGATTCTGGGCTGTGATATCGCCCTCGGCTGGCCGGGAAACATCTATCAGGCGATTATTGATGCCTGCGTCGAGACGCTTCACACAGCCGGCTATAACGTTTGTATGAACGTTCCAAACCTCGAAGAAAGTAAATGTGAATTGCCGCCGTGGAAAGTCGATGGCGTAATAGTACTTCAGGAATGCTCCCCGGAAACCATCGAGGAGATGGAAAAAAGCAATCTTCCCTATGTTGTAATAAACGGGGCAGGCGGCCCGAACAGTTCATCGGTTATTCCCGATGATATCGAAGCGACCAAAATGGCGGTTCGCCATCTTGTAGAGCTTGGGCATAAACAAATTGCTTATGCCGGGGCTACCAGCGAGCATAAAAAACATAGGAGCATCACCGAACGTCATGAGACGTATCTGTCGGAAATAACAAGGCACGGATTGGAGCCGATTCATAATCACAACAAGATTTTCAACTCGGCTTCGGCGTTTATGGCGTCGTCGGTAATGAAATATCGTGCTACGGCGATTCTCGCATACGACCATGTCGAGGCGATGAGAATCCTTCACGCCGCCCATATGCTCGAAATACAGATTCCCAGGCAAGTCTCGCTGATATGTTTTAACGATGAATACCTTTGCAGTATAGTTTCACCGCCGCTGACGACGGTAGCAGTTCCATCCAAGCAGATGGGCAGGACCGCGGCGCAAATGCTGCTTGAGCGTATGCAGTCGCCTGATAATTATCATCCGAGATGCGTAAAACTCACGCAGGACCTCGTAGTCAGGGCATCGACTGCGGCGCCAGTGGACAGGTCAATGGACTCGTCGGTAGGAGATATTTCTTTGAAATCATGAGGCGTTTGGCCGAATGTATCGGCTTAATATCAATAAATGTTTGAAAAATAATTAATTAGGGTGATGTGTAAATAAAGAAATTGTAGGAGGCATTGAAATGATGAAAAAGAAATTATTTACAGTCGTGCTGTTAATTCTTGCCGCCGGCGTAATCGTGTCGGCAGCAGAGGTCATAAACGTTGACCTCAACGGCTATGGCGACGACAGGGGCTATGTCGGAAACGGGGCCTACGATGTCGGCGCCAACGCCGTATGGACAGTTTATTATGGAGGGTGGGGAAGGCCGATAGGGTCCAGCAGGACCGAGGGGCTTGTCGGGGTTATTCCATTGGAAGAGCAGTGGTATTCGGCCACATATGCCGCACAGACCTGGATTGGTGACGATGGGCTAAACCACGGTTATCTGTCTGGCAATGCTCTGTTAGATGACGGATTTTTCAAGAACGGCGCCTCGAATCCAAAGATTAATCTCTTTGGCGAGGGTGCGTATCAGGGTGTCTATGACATTTACGTTTACGGAGCCGCAGCGGGGAGCTTTACACTTAATTACTACGGCACACCAACTACTCAATCGGTAACCGGTGACGCCGCTCCGGGGCAGTTTGAGTTAGGTAAAAACTATGTCGTTTTCGATAACGTCAATATCAATAATGCCAACTCCGCCGACGTTTACATAGAGTACACGAATATAATCAACGGCCTTCAGCTTGTTAAACAAAAAGAACCGTTTGCCATAGAGCCGAATTCTCTGGGACTGATTCGCATCCCAGCAGGTGATTATGACGTAGCGGGCGACAGAAACACAAGAGAGGATGAAACTCAACCACAGGGACCAGACGTTTTCTACGATGCCGACCTTGCAATTGGAAACTATGTCGGCTACCTGGATTCACAGGAGTTTATGGAATACGACATAACCGTCGATGAGGCCAACGAGGGACAGTATGAAATCAACCTCGGTATTATGGGCGGAACATACGGCACGGTAAATAACGGTACTATGTTCATTTTCCTTGACGACCATCTTCTCGGAGACGTGAACCTTCTTACCGCGGCCCCGACAGGAGAGATTGCCCATACAACTAAAGTGAAAGCCAATCTTTACGAAGGCAGTCACAGGGTAAAATGGCTGTTGACCAGCACCGAATTAAATTATGCTGCAACGGGCGCTAACATCGCTGACGTTAATTTTACTCGTCTCGGCAATCCGGTCATCAGCAACTGCGCCGACGTAGTAAATTACGGTTTCGGTCTTGTCGGGGACCTCAACGGCGATTGCAGGGTTGACTACAGAGACCTCAAGCTTGCCGTGGATGACTGGGTGCAGTGCAACGACCCAAATCAGGACAATTGTTTTTGATTAACGTGATGAAAAGGTTCTAATAAGGGCTTAAAAATAAAAGGAGAAGGAAAAATGAAATATAAAGTCAAATTATCAGTTAAGATTATGATGTTTAGCTGCCTGCTGCTGGCCGGCGTTGCCTCGGCAAACAGTGTCACAAAAACCCTGTATGTTGACGGTGTCAGAGTAGGCGCTTCAGGAAGCACTGATGCGCTTGGTTTTCCCTATCCGCGTCTGACAATCGGCTCAGAAGGCAATATGTGGTATCGTTATAACGGGCTTATCGGCAGCATTGATGAGTTTGCGGTCTATAACGGCGTTCTGACCGAGTCGCAGATTTCGACGCACTATGGTGCAGGCGCGGGCGGTTACGTAGCAGCGGTTAATGCGGATAGCCCCGTGCTTTATCTGCGTTTCGAGGACGCCTCGAGCGCTGAAGGTCAAAAGGCGGCGAATTCCGGCACCGGCATTGACGTCAACGCTACATATATCGGCACCGTCGCGTTGGGAGCCGGATACGTCGGAAATGCCGCTGTTTTGGGCAGCCCCGACGCCAACGACTGCATTGACGTTTGCGACTGGGACCAGCAATTGACACTTTACGACGTATCGATCGAGTTCTGGGTAAATACCACACAGGCAACCGACTATCCGAGGTTTTTCCAGCATAACGGCGACACGACCGTGCAGGACAGCTACGGCGCAATGTACGTTGCCTCGACAAACTCCGTCGGCCTTATCGGGGGCGGCAGCACAGAATACCTTGGCGCAGTCCTAAACGACGGCAACTGGCATCACGTAGTAGTAACGTTCGACACGCTTGTAAACCCGGAACTAATCGGCTCACTCGATTACGAGGCCGAGGTTCTGGCAGACGACCCCTGTGTGTATCTGAAGTTTGACCACCCGCTGATGGTCGATTCCTCTGAAAACCATTACTGGGCCGGTTATAGCGTTCGTTCTGCAAATCCGGCAATAATCCGGCCTGCTGCCGGCGCAATCGGCGGAAGCGCCTTCTATTGCGACAACTCATTTACAGCAGCCGGCGCGGACACGAGGGCCTATACCTGGAACGAAGGCGGCATCAGCGGACAAGGCGTCAGCTACTGGCGGGAATTCCCGGGCTGGACCGATGCATGGGGCGACCAGTATCTTATTACCGAAACGGATTATTATGGAAGTCCTAAAACAAGCAGGGACGCAACATACGAACTCTGGATGAAACAGACCCCTGAGCTGACAAGCGAGCAATGGGCAAACATTTTACAGCAGCAAGGCGGCTGGGAAAGAGAGCCCAATGCGCCTTTCATCGGCCTGACCGACGGTCATGATCCCAATATTGCGGGATTGCGCGTCGGCGGCGGCAGCACATTCTGGTATCCGGGCGTAACGGGGATATTGGACGGCGACTGGCATCACATTGTAGTTACATACGACGAGAACGAAGTTGACCCCGGCGGTTCATTGGGGCTTCAAATATATGTTGACGGCGTGCTTAGAAGCGCTACAACCATTTACGACCCCGTCAATAAAAGGGCAAAACAGGGTAATTCCTTCGGAACATCGGGTCAGAGCGGTCTGTTCTATACCCTTATGCTCGGTGCGGCAAACAACGTCGGATACGCTTATAGTACATACGGCGGCTGGCTTGATGAGGTCGCCGTTTATTCAGGCGTTTTGAGCGCAGAGCGGATTGCCGTGCATTACGCGGCGGCACAGCCGAGGGATTGTGCGGATGTCATTGCCAAGGGTCTCAAATATCCCGGCGATATGGACGGCGACTGCGACGTGGACCTGACTGACTTTGCCTTGTTTGCCCAGGGCTGGGCGTTGTGCAATAACCCGGCGGGATGCCCGTAGCTGATGAACAGGTAACTGGTTAAAGGTGTATTTTAATTGTTAAAAAGCGGCTTTTTGGCCGATTTAAAAGGCAAGAAAGGATTTTTAGAAGGACTTGTTGGTTTAATTTGGAGAAGCCTACGGTTTAATTGATAGCTGCAGAGGGCGCCTGCTCGCCTCGGCGAAGTCGAAGACGAAGCCGGGTGCCCTTTGCGGCGACAAAAAGGTGATTTATGCGAAAGTCAAAGGCACTTGTCACGGCGAAGCGAAGCGTAGCCGGATTTACATTAGTGGAACTGTTGGTTGTAATTGCCGTAATTGCCCTTCTTATGGCGATACTTCTGCCTGCCCTCGGCAAGGCCCGCGAACAGGCAAAAAAGATTATTTGTTCCAATAATCAGAGGACCCTGATGACAGCCAACTTCGCTTACGCCAATACCTTTGAGGGCTCTTTTGTGCCTATTTCTTTTTACTTTGTAACAACGGGAAGGACGGGGTATCAATCTGAATCATGGCCGAATAATGATGCTTTCAGGCGGTTAATAGCAATAGATACAGCAAAGAAACAGGTCGAGCTTGATCTTAGAGACAGGAAATTTATCTTCCCAGCCGATTATATTTGCCCTTCGGACAATGTGGCCAAAGCACTGATGAAAGATCCTGCAGGAATATTGCAGCAAGATGGTGTTCTATGCAGTTATGGATATAATGCTACGGAATTTTTGACGAGCGGGGGGTGGTTTAGAAGGGCGGCAGATTATACCGTTAATCCTGCGGGTCATAAGACCCTATCTCTAAAAAGACCCAGCGAAAAACTTGCATTTACTGACTCTGTTGACTGGTGGGTTGGCTGGGGCGGAGCCGATTATACACAAGGATGGGATAAGCATGGACAGTCAGGTATTAAGGAATATAGACACGAGACGCCTTCGACAGCGTCAATGACCTGTCGACGAATATACGGCCCTGTATTATATCGACATAACGAGGGCGCCTTAGTGGCGTTTTACGACGGACATGTGAGCTATATGAACAAAAAGGATGTTTTTATCCTTGATAATTATAATTGCCCTCCGGCGCCGGCAAAACCAGGTATGTGGGTCGGGGATATGCGTTTATGGATGGAAGGTCATAAAAGCTCCAATGGTTGCCCTTGATTACTTGATTAAAGGATTAAATTTACTCTGTTAATCTACTCGGTAGGCAAGGGAATATCGTTGAGACACGAGTATCATAATTATCTTAAAAACGTTTATTTCATCTCAAGCCAGTCAAGTGCGGTCTTTTGAATTTTAATCAAGTCCGTTTGGTTTTCCTCTGAGGCCTTACAACCTCTTATAATCGGCTTTTCTTTTATTTTTTCAGGAGCTTTATAAGGCATATTCTGGCTTCCGCTTTCCCACGGCAAGGTTACAGTTATTGTTCCATTATCACCCCAAATAGGGGGATATGACCCCGGTCTCGGGTCGGGCCCATAATCACCACATTCAGCAGTAGTTCCCGAACCTTCAACGCAGTTTGTTAAATTCGTAATAGCTAAGGAAGATAAATCAGATTGCCATTCCCAACGTTCCCAATATATATTCCAAAGATAGACATTTACGTACATATTGTCGAACAAGCGTTCCACTCTAATTAACACTTTATCATATCGGTCATATTCATCATACGGGTCAGCGGGATAGACGCAGCAATCTCCATTATAATAAGGTCTTATTATTATAAAAGAATGGCTATATATACCGCTCCACACGCATTCTTCCATTCCTACGCCAAGCAAATCTCCGTAAGGAACAATATAATTTCCGTCTATACTATGATTTGGGTCAACATAAACGCTCCCTTGCTCATAGAGTTCACAGGCGCAGCCGCAGCCGTGACTGCCGTCGAAAGAAACCTTTATATATCGAGGCGTTGTTTCACAGGAAGGGCAGGGGTTTGTCATTGGGGCATTGCAGTCGGTTAGATTGCAGTCCGGGTAAACGCAATCGGGACAGATGTCTATGGGCGGGTCGAAGCAGTCGTGAAGCCACCAGTGAGAAAAGTAGGAAAGGTCGTTTAAATCGACGATGCCGTTATAAATAAAGTCGCCCGGCAATGAAGGGCCGGATTCGAGCCAGTTTAGGCCCATAATCGCAAAATCGGGGAAATTGACGAAATCGTCATCTGTCAAATCCGGACACCACGGCGGCTGGGCGGCGGCAATAACGGTCAATAATGAAAGGATGACGGCGGCGGGCAGACACATTCTTTTCGCGGGCATGGCTAATCTCATAAAATATGTTTCCTTTTTTCCTGTTTTCTGTTTCCTCAAAAGTCCCTTAATGAAAAAAACTTATGTTTTTAAACCCGAATGTCAATAAAATTCTTGACGACGCCTTAATTTTCGGGGATACTATTTTCATAATAATTAATCGCGGATTACGTTATTTATGAGTTTTGTTTTTACAGTGTAACTCTGTTTTAATCAGTGTCAAAAAAACAGTGTTAATTTGTGTTTTTTAAGGGGCCGGAAATGCAGGAAGCATCGCAAAAACTCAGCATAAGGGAGAAAATCGGGTACAGTTTAGGCGACAGCGCCGCCAATTTTATTTTCCAGACGGTTATGATGTTTTTAATGTTCTTCTACACGGACATCCTGGGAATTTCTGGCGCAATTGCGGGCTGGATATTCCTGGCTACGAGGATTTGGGACGCGTTCAATGACCCGATGATGGGGGCTATAGCCGACCGCACAAACACGCGATGGGGCAAGTTTCGTCCCTGGGTATTATGGAGCGCACTTCCCTTCGGGATTATCGGCGTCCTTATGTTTACGGCGCCGAATCTCAGCGTTATGGGTAAAATCATATATGCCTTTATAACCTATAACCTGATGATGATGATTTACACCATAAACAACGTCCCATACTGCGCAATGACGGGCGTTCTGACGGGCGACTCGATAGAGCGAACTGGCCTGGCGCAATATCGCTTCATTTTCGCAATGCTGGCGACGCTGGCCGTGCAAAGCTTAAGTATTCCCCTTGTGAATTCCCTGGGCGTTGACAATAAAACAATCGTTCAGTGTGAAGTCAAGGCAGACCTGCTTACAATCAATCCTGTTACCCCCGGCCTGGCAAAAATCATTGTCCGCGCAAATGACCAGAAAGGCCGTGTGACCAAGAAGGACTTTTTCGCAAAGATTACCAAGCCCGTCCCCGAAGTGCCGTCCGTAAAGACGCCATTGTCGGACTTGACTCTCGAAAAAGGTTTTGGCCGGTATGAAATCGACCTTAACTCCGTTTTTAATCACGGTGAGTATGGCCCCATCACCTATGTGGGAGCTGTGCAAAACGAGGATGTCGCGAAGGCAGAAATTGCCGGTAATAATCTTAAATTGACTGAGGTTGGCATTGGTGTTACCAGCGTTACAATCACCGCCAAAGACCGTCTGAAAAATATTGCAAACAGCCGGTTTTCGCTGGCCGTGAATGTCCCGGGCAACTCTGCACCCGTTGTCAAAAACAAACCCGATGTTGTTCTCGACAAGGGCTTTGGTAAAAGTGAGCTAAACCTCACCGAGCTTTTCTCCGACGATGACGGTGATTCTCTCATTTACACTGCCAAAAGCGATAGCGCCGTCATAAAGCCGAATATAGAAGACAGCCGGTTGACTCTCACCGAAATACGCACAGGGCAGGACACGATAACCGTATCAGCGAATGACGGCAGGGGGGGGACATGCACTCTCGTTATTCC
>CAYLXJ010000082.1:0-8489 GCA_964387385.1 uncultured Pirellulales bacterium | reverse complement strand
GGGCGGATGTCAGCCATTTCATTCTTGAAACGTCCGGGACCTTTGGTTCTGCAAATCTGAACGACCCCATTTATCCCGGCAGCTCTTTTTCAATCGGGATGTTTGACCATCTGCAGCCCAGTAATCCCTCTATGCCCGCCGACGTTTACGGAGTGAAATTCAGCATCGGCGACGAGGGTGTAGCTGAGCCGCAATACACAAATATCATCATCAGCTTCGACAGCGACCGCGACCCGATATGGGGCGATTTCTACGCCAAGTGCGGCAAAGTCGGCGGCACACAAAACACCATCTGGAATGAAGGTTTTTTAATTGCCGACCCGTTAGTCGCTCCCTCCGACGGCTCTGTTCTGAATCATATCCTTGTTCCCGACACCATTCCTGAGCCGACGACTATTATGCTTCTCGGACTGGGCGGTTTTATTGCCGGAAGAAAACGTGGGGCATAAGTCATAAAATTCGTTATTGTAAATCAAATGGCCGTGATGCTTTCACGGCCCTTTTTATATCGACAGATGTAGAACAAACTGCACCACAGACATACGGGGGTTTTAACCTGAACGCTGAAAGCTGTCCGTCCGCCCCTGGCAAGACCTCGCCTTTAGGCGGGCTGAACGCTGATTTTTTATCTTCTTCTTTTGCCGCGTTGTTTTTTATTTCGGCGGGCGCCGAATCTTCCGCCGCCGTGTTTTGCGCGTTTGCCCTTCATTTTGGGGCGGGGTTGTTCGCGGAACTGACCGGAGACGTGAATCATTTCTACGGGGGCGACATTTAGTTGTCTTGCGGAGACGTTTACGGAAACGATACGGACTTTCATCGGCTGGCCCAGAGAGACGAGCTTGCCGGAGTGCCTGCCGATGATGCAGCCGGCTTTGGGGTTGTATTTCCACTGGTCAGGACCTAAATCCGTAAGCTGGACGAGACCCTCGATACCTAACTTTTTAGATTTTACAAATACGCCGAAATTTGTCAGGCCCGTAACAACACAATCAAGCTCCTCGCCCACCTTGTCCGCAAGCATCTGTAAAATCAGGACGGTCTTAAGCTCGTTTTCCGCGTCGTCGGCCCGTTCCTCCGTAAACGTAATGTGCCTTCCGATATCCGCCAATTGCTGATTATCCAACTGAACGCTGTCCGCTGAACGCTGTCCGCTGAGCCAGTTATCAAGCGCGCGGTGGACGAGCAAATCGGCATATCGGCGTATCGGGCTTGTGAAATGACAGTAAAGCTGCGAGGCGAGGGCGTAATGGCCGATGTGCAGCGGTGAATACACCGCCCGCTCCAAACTCCGCAGGACGACGAGATTAATGGCAAGAGAACTGTCGGTCCCTTTTACGGCCCGCAGGAGATTTTGCAGGGCGAATCTGTCGGGCTGACGCGGTAAATGCAGGCCCAAAGCTTTTACAAGCTCCGACAGGTTCTTCATCGTCAGCATATTCGGCTCGGGGTGAATGCGCCGCATAAAAGGAATGTTGTGCCTGTCTAAAAGCGTCGCAACCGCCTCGTTGGCTTCGACCATAAACATCTCGATAATCGTATGCGGATAGCTCGTATCGGCCGGCTGGGCATCGGCGACCCTGCCCGACTCGTCGAGAATAATATCAATCTCAGGCAAATCGAGATGAAGCATTCCCGCCTTATCGCGTCTTTTTTCGATTATGCGGGCAAGCGTATTCATATCCTTTAACAAAGGCGCAACTTCCGGCTTGATGTCTTTGGTATGCCCTTTCAAAAAGCGGTCAACCTGCTGATAAGTCAATCGCTGCGTCGAGCGCATAATGCTGTTACGGTATCGGCGGGAGAGGATTTTGCCCACGTCATCATAAGTGATATACGCGCTTTTGACTAACCGCGGCTGGTCGGGCTGCAAGCTGCATACGCCGTTACTCAGCATTTCAGGAAGCATCGGCAACACCTTGCCCGGCAGATACACGCTGTTTCCCCGTTCTTTGGCCTCCTTGTCGAGGGCCGTATCCGGCGGCACAAAATGCGTAACGTCGGCGATGTGAACGCCCAGAAGCCAATTGCCGTTTGGGTCTTTTTCCAAGCTTATGGCGTCATCAAAATCCTTGGCGTCCGGCGGGTCAATCGTAACGATTGCCTTGCCTGTTATATCGTCCCTGCCCTCAATTTTGGCCGGGTTATACTCGGTCGCGGCCTTGTGCGCCTGATAAATGCAGGAATCGTTGAACTCGTCGGGCAAATGAAACTGGTGTATTATCGAGTTGATTTCTGTTTCGTATCTTCCTGCCCTGCCTAATACTTCGACAATCACGCCGCGAGCGAGATACTTTTCGGTGGGGTATTTTAATATCTCGACGACCACCTTGTCCTTTTCCTTGGCCGACTTGGCGGTGACGTCGTCAACAGTTATCGGCTCGACAAAACCGGTGCCGTCCGGCTGGACAATCCACCCTTCAGGTTTTCTCGTCAGTGTTCCGACGAACCTGTTATGCCCGCGCTCGAGGATTTCGATTATCCTGCCTGCGTAGCGAATTTGGCCTGCCCTCGCTGATTTTTCGACGACCTTTGCGACGACAACATCGCCCGTCATCGCTTCGAGTGTCTCGCCGGGCGGGATAAATAAATCAGCGTGAGCAGCCGGCTGTAAAGGCGTGACGAAGCCGAAACCACGCGGGTTGGCCCTGAATGTGCCTGTGATTTTGCCCGCAAGGCCGGGCAGGCCGACCAAGCTGCCTTCGCCTATTACGACGTGGCCTGCTCGGTGAAGCTCATCGAAGGCGTGTTTGAAATCCTCGTAGTCCTCCGGCCCGACCCCCAATGCCTTTGCAATCTGCCCCAGCTTGACCGGCTCGTAGTCGGCGTGCCTGAGCAGCTTCAGGATTTTACCTTTGTAAACTTCTCTCATTGATACTCGTTTCTCGATTCTCGACGAGTATCGAGTCCCGCCTTGTCGGGAGTGTATCGAGTCAGGATGTTAGGCCTTTGCCTTTGCTTTAAGCGCGTTGAGCCGCCTGGCGAGGCGAGATTTCTTGCGTGCGGCCGTCCTTTTATGCATCGTGCTGGTCGATGAGACCTGGTCAAGCTGCTTGACCGCCAGCCGAAACTGCTCACTTGCCGTGTTGACGTCGCCGGCGGCAATCGCCTTCTCGAATTTCTTTATCTGCGTCTTGACCGTGCTTTTGCGGGCGCGGTTAATCGCTCTTCTCTTCAAATTCTGCCTTGCTCTTTTCTTTGCCGATAACGAATGTGCCACTTCAAACTCCTAAACATTTCTGTTAACAATCACTATTCTCAGTATTCACTGAAACACCAATTACTTTATTTCTTTTCTCAGACGGTCAACCCGCTGTGAGACGTCCTTATACGCAAAATCGGTCTGGGCGATTTTACGGAAAATCTCGAGGGCCTTGGCCTTATCGCCCTGCTCTTCGCAGGCCCTGGCGAGATTATACCGTAATTCCTTGGCCGTGTCGTCATCTTTTATTTCGTATGCGTCGATTGCTTTTGTGAAAATGTCCGCCGCATCGGCAAACCATCCCTTCATAAAAAAGCAAAGTCCGATTTTGTCCATAGCAGCTATCTTGTGCCTCGGGTCCTTCTGCGCCTCCTGAAGCTGTGGGATTGCCTCGTCGTATCTCTTGTTGCGGACGAGGCGGACGCCGTATTCGTATTTAAACCTCAGGTCGGTGGGGTAATTCCTTACGCAAAGCCCGTAATGCTCAAGCTCCTCCTTGTTCAATTGAGACATTAGGCCCGCCTGCTGAGACCTGGCGATGCTGTCCTCCGGATTGGTTTCAAGAGTCGCCTCTGTTTCTCTTATTTTTCGTTTCAACCGGCTTATACGAATAAGCCCCGCGCGCTCCATAAAGCTGAAGTCCTGTCTTTTCCTGTATGCCTCTTCCAGCAATCTTATAGCCGCGTCTTCGCTCTCATCGGTCCGCAAATCCACCAGTGTCTCTGCCAGGCGGAAGATATTCACAGACGACTCCGGCGACTCATCGTAGGTCTTCTTTGCCTCCTCGAGGGCCGAAATGCGATAGTCCTGCGTCTTGACGACCGCCTGCTGGGACTGGAATTTTTCCTGTGCCTCGCGGTTTTTAATGGACTTGCGGAAATCTCCTTCCTGGTCATATTTACCGCGTGAGACGGTCATCTCGGCGGACAACCTTCTCAGCTCATCTGCTATTTCATCGCTGTCGGGTTTCATTCTCGCGGCATATTGGCAGACGGCGACGGCCCTGTCCCACTGTTTTATGGCGGCGTAGGAATCCTTCAAAAGCAGGTACCTGTGAAGTGAAGGCGATTTTTCGGCGTTGTTGCCGGCAAACAGCAGGTCCGCAATCCACTTGGCCGTCTGCTCATAGCCGCCCGCAACCGCCGCTTTGAGCATCGTCTCGATATAACTCAGATTTTCGGGGTCTTTGGCCAGAAGGTATTCGGCGTTGAGCATTTGTTCGAGAGGGGTCTTGCCGCCTGATTTTTTCATTCTTTCGAACATTGTGGGCTTTTTGCCGCCTTTTCCCTGACGGCTGAGGGCAAGCTCACGAAGCCGCAAAT
This sequence comes from uncultured Pirellulales bacterium, assembly GCA_964387385.1. GTDB lineage: Bacteria > Planctomycetota > Phycisphaerae > Sedimentisphaerales > Anaerobacaceae > Fen-1362. The sequence continues at coordinate 3,968 of CAYLXJ010000082.1, read as the reverse complement.
GCCCCTCCTGCAGCGCATCAGGCCAGCAGCGAAGACCTTCGATGAACATTTCAATCGCATAATCGAAGTTGTCGCCGAAAGCCGTCTTGGCTCCACGGTCGAAAAACAGCTTTGCTTTTGCGATATTGTCGTTTTCCTGAGCCATAAGTTTCCTAAAAAACGCTACTTCAAAAATCTCCCGAACAAAATATCGTAATCTTATATCAAAAACTGTCAACAAATAAAAGCTTGTGTTAACCTGCTGACTTTGCTATAAATCGTCGGCATCTGGAACTCTTTTTTTGGAGAAAACCTATGCTTACGGCCCTTGAACAGTATGACCCGCAAATTTACGAGCTGGTAAGGCAGGAAGGCGCCCGCCAAAGCGCCTGTGTCCGGCTTATCCCGTCCGAAAACTACGTCTCAAAGGCGGTTATGCAGGCAAGCGCAAGCTGCCTGACCAACAAATACGCCGAAGGTTACCCCGGCAAACGGTACTATGAGGGTCAGCAAATTACCGACCTTATCGAGACCGTCGCCAGACAGCGGGCAACAAAAATTTTTAAGGCAGACCATGCCAACGTCCAGCCATATTCCGGCTCGATAGCGAATATGGCGGCTTATATCGCGCTGGCAAAGCCCGGCGATACGATTATGGGCCTGGCGCTGCCCCACGGCGGACATCTGACTCACGGCTGGAAGGTCAGTATGACCGGCAAAATCTTCAACTCAATGCAGTATGGCGTAAGCGCAGAAACGGGCAGATTCGACTACGACCAGATTCGGGACTTTGCTAAAAAGAACAAGCCCAAAATCATAATATCGGGCTGCACCGCATACCCGAGGGAAATCGACTTCGAGATATTCGGCGACATCGCAAAAGAAGTCGGAGCATTCCATGTCAGCGATATCGCCCATATCTCCGGCTTAGTCGTCGCAGGCGTTCACAAAAGCCCCGTCCCTTACGCCGACATTGTCTCGACAACCACGCACAAAACATTACGCGGCCCGCGAGGCGGGATGCTGCTTTGCAGGACCGAGCACGCCGAAAAAGTCGATAAGGCCGTCTTTCCCGGGCTCCAGGGTGGCCCCCATATGCACACGATTACAGCGATTGCAGTTGCGCTGGCAGAGGCCGACACGCCTGAATTCGTTGCGTATGCCAAACAAATCGTCAAAAACGCCAAAGCAATGGCCGAAAAACTGCTCGAATCCGGCTTCAATCTCGTCTCAGGCGGCACCGATAATCACCTCATCCTGATTGACCTGCGGAACAAAAATATCCCCGGCAAGAAACTCGCCAAGGCGCTGGACAGGGCAAGAATCGAGACCAACTACAACACCGTTCCCAACGACCCGGCCCCGCCGGCCAATCCGAGCGGCCTGCGATTAGGCACTCCAGCCATAACCACTCGCGGTATGAAGGAAGACCAGGCCAGGCAAATCGCCTCATTCATCGCTAAAGTCGCCGAGAACATCGACAACGAGTCCGTCATCGAGCAGGTCTCAAAGGAAGTCCTGCTTCTCTGCTCACAGTTCCCCGTGCCGGAACACTTTATTATCCCGGGCAAAAGTAACAATAAAATTGGCTGAAAACTTTAAACAGGTCAAAGGATGACCAATCATAAAATAATAATCGGCGACTCGCGAAATATGACGGAGGTGGCTGACGAGTCGGTCCACCTGATTATTACTTCCCCGCCATACTGGCAGCTAAAGGACTACGGTAATGGCGGCCAGATCGGATTCGACCATAGTTATGAGGATTACATTAACAATCTGAACCTCGTTTGGAATGAGTGTAACAGGGTCTTACACAAGGGCTGCCGATTTTGCATAAATATCGGCGACCAATTTGCACGTTCGGTTTATTACGGCAGATACAAGGTTATCCCCATACGCACGGAAATAATCAAATTCTGCGAGACCGTCGGCTTCGATTATATGGGGGCGATTATCTGGCGAAAAGTTACAACCTGCAACACGACCGGCGGCGCAACGATAATGGGTTCGTTCCCCTATCCGCGAAACGGCATATTAAAAATCGACTACGAATTCATACTGATTTTCAAAAAACAGGGCATTCCGCCTGCGGTCAGTCAAGAGGTAAAAGAAAAATCCAAAATGACAACCGAAGAATGGAATGAATTTTTTGCCGGCCACTGGAATATACCCGGCGAAAAGCAGAACGGGCATCTGGCTATGTTCCCGGAAGAAATCCCCCGCCGGCTTATCAGAATGTTCAGCTTTGTAGGCGATACCGTTCTTGATCCATTCTTAGGCAGCGGAACAACTACATTAGCCGCAAGGAACGTCGAAAGAAATTCAATCGGATATGAGATAAACGCTGATTATATTCCCATTATTAAAGACAAGCTCGGCTTAAAAAACAAAAGTTTCTTCGACAAGGTCAGTTTCGAGATGGCACAGGACAGGGAAGACGAGATTGACTGGAAAGAGGAAATAAAGAAAATGCCTTACATTTTCAAAGACCCCGTAAAATTCGACAAAAAAATCGACCCGCGAAAACTCCAGTTCGGTTCAAAAATCAACAACGGCAGCCGGTGCAGAGAGGACTATTGCCGTGTCAAAGAAGTTGTATCGCCGGAAGAATTGGTTGTCGGTGATGGCTTGAGGATCAGATTATTGGGTGTGAAAGAAAGACCGGAGAAACATAAACAAGCAATTGAATTCCTGAGAGACAAGACAAAGGGGCAAAATGTTTTTATGAAATACGATGCTGTAAAGCATGACGATAAAAATCGCCTTCTTTGCTATTTGTATCTTCAGAACAAGACATTTTTAAATGCTTATTTGATAAGACATGGTCTGGTTTCCATCGACACTGATATAGATTTCAAATACAAACAAAAATTTTTGAGGTTGGCAGAAACAGGGGTAAATCCAGTATGAAAATTTACTCGCTAAACTTTGGCAAGAAGGAAAAAGTGCTTAATTATGCCAACCAAACTTACCAGTTATCACGACCCAACAAAGTCGGCCCTGTTATGGCATTAATCAGAGAGTGCCAGCCAAAAACTTTTGAAGAATGGGAAAAATGGTACTTTGAGAAAGCATATACAGAAGGAAAAAATCCCGTTAAAGTTAACAAAGGCACCCTCGATGAACTGGGGGAGAGGTTATACATCAAAATCAAAGAAATTGTTATTCCTGAATGGCAGGAGGCGTTCAGCAAATTGACGCTTCAGGACTGTATCGACTACATACACAACTTGACCATCAACCGAACCTTTGACGGATTTTACAGAGAAAAATCTGTCGTAACAGGAACTTTGGAGAAAAAGTTCCCAGACGTTAAATTTGTCGAATCGGGACCGGAACTGGACCATGCCGGAGACATTGATTATTTGGGATACGTCGGCAAAAAAGCATTTGGCATACAGATAAAACCTGTTACGGCAAAAGCCAATTTTGGCAATTATTCACCATCTGAGAGGATGAAGGCCAGCTTTAAGGAATTTGAGCAAAAATATGGGGGCAAGGTTTTTATCATTTACAGTGTTGATGATGAGATAAAAAATATAGAGGTTCTCGAAGAAATAGAAAAGGAAATAAAAATACTTAAGGAAGAATAACCTCAGCCCTCATCAAATCATCTTGGTTCAATAATAAATGGATAAACCTCTTAAAATTGCTTTTCTGGGCCTCGATGAAGCGGGCAGGATATTGCTCGAAACGGCGCAGGGACTCGATTGTTTTGCCGTGTCGGCGATGGCCGATGGTGATGTGAACGTCGCGCAGCAGTCCGGCAAAATCTATAACTGCCCCTCATATAGTGACTTTCGTCAGTTGATAATGCAGAATCAGTTCGATTGCCTTTTTGTGTCCGCTCCCCTTCATACTAGCGCCGAATATCTCAGGATGGCAATAAAAAAGAAGTTTAATATTTTTATGACCCCGCCGCTGGGCCGAAACTACGGCGAGGCGGCAGAACTGGCTTACTTCGGGGCTAAAGTCCTCCATCCTAA
>CAYLXJ010000081.1:0-8552 GCA_964387385.1 uncultured Pirellulales bacterium | reverse complement strand
AGTGTCACGAAACATCAGTTTTTCCTGAACGTTTACATTTCGGGATTTAATTTCGGGATTTTCAATTTTCTCCAGGAGCATTTCGGCGGCAATCCGGCCCATTTCTTTTGAGCGCAGGTCAATAAACGTCAAACTCGGGCTCATTATGCCCGCGGCATACTCGTCGCAGAAGGCGATTAAACTCAGTTCTGCCGGTATGGCTATGCCGAGGGTGTGGGCCGCCTGCATAATGTTCAATGCGCTCATATGGCCGTATGCGATGACAGCCGTCGCTTTTTGCTCGTAAACAGCCGATTGTAGAAAACTCGTCGCCGAATCGAACGGCTCCTCATGGCCTTTAATCGGCTCCAGCCCGCGTGCTTTAAGCTCTTTGACGTAAGTATCGTGTCTGTCTTTCAAGCTGCTGTGGCCGGCCAAATGTTTTAAGGGGGCGCTTGCGTAGGCAATCCTTGTGTGACCGAACTGAACAAGATGTTCCACGGCAAGTTTCGTGCCTCCGACGTCGTCCGGCGTGACCGACGAACCGTAGGAATCGGCCGGGCCGTTTACTACAACATACGGGGCGTTCCTTTGTTTGATTTCCTCGATGGTCTGGCTTGTGCATTTGGCCAAAATTATAGCGCCATCGATTTTCCACGCCGGCAGTTCGCTGGTGTCCGCCGTATGCTGAGACATATCGACGGTCACGTCGAAGCCGCCGGGGGCGTTATCGAGAACATTGGTAATGCTGTTGATGACGGTCTGGTAGATGTTGCCCATATCGCTCAAAGCGTGAGAGCCGCCGAGAACTGAAATCATTCGTGTTCGCTGATTTGTCAGGCCGAGGGCCATTAGATTTGGACGGTATCTGAGCTTTTCGGCGACTTCGAGGATACGCTGGCGAACCTCTTCACTGACGCCGAAGCCGTTGCCTAACTTGTTGTTGAGGACCCTGCTGACCGTAGATTTGCTAACGCCCGCGGCCTCAGCCACATCGTTAAGATTTGCTACCGTTTTAGCCATATCCCCTTCGTTCTTCTTTAACAATAACAATGTTGCTATTATCTTAGCAACCGGTTGCTATTGTAGCACCGACGGAGTGCCTTTGTCAATATGAAATGATGGATTTTCACACTTTTATCGTGAGGGTTTGAAAGATTTTACGGTCCTAATGAGTTTGTAACTTCTTTTTTAACAATGTCTTATGTAAGGCATGAGAAATTGATTATTTTTTTGAAAAAAATCAAAAAAGCACAATTTTTTTCATTTAGACGAGAATTCTCATTGAAAATTTAGCCAGTCGGTTTGCCCCGGCGTTTTTCAAGCTCAAAGCGTATCTCATGTGCCTTTTCCTCTGTTATATCGAACGTCGCGATAACAAGAATGGCTATAAAGGATGTTAATATTGTAGTACCGACGTCAAAGACCTTCAGTAAAAATAAAGTTTTTGTCGGCTGAGCGCTGCCTAATGCGACATCGAAACCGGAAGCGTTAAGCATTAAGCCCGTAAGCAGTCCCGCCACGGACATCCCTATTTTTACCATCCACCAGTAAATAGCCCCGTACATTCCTTCGCGGCGCTGCCCGGTTTGAAGCTCATCGTAATCACAGACGTCCGCTACCATTGCACAAACAAGTGTAAAAAGTGAGCCGATGCCGAATGAAACAAAAGGTGCGGCAATAAGCAATAGATATGGATAATTCGGATTGTATCCGACCCATTTCAGTGCGTAGCCAATCAGTGAGACGGATATTGTCAGCAGCAAGGCATTCTTTTTGCCTATTTTTCTCGAAATCCAAGCGGCCAGAGGAATAATAAGAAGAGAGCAAATTGAGGTAGCAGTGCCGAACCAGCCCAGTAAAGCCCCCGCCTTATCATTGTCCCCGCCGAAAACATAGTATCTCATTACATATATTGAAAAAGATGAGCCGAGCTGAAAACCATTAAAAATCAGGAATGTTGCTGCGCAAAGCTTGACAAACGGACGGCATTTGAAAGTAATGGCAAAGAAATTGAAAAAATCCGACAAATTCATCCAAAAACCTCTTCGGGACTCGTATTTCGGCAGTGAACCAAAATACTCCCGGGTGAAAAGGGCGGGCACTATTCCACCTAAAACAATAAATACCCCGACCGCAATTGCCAAACTGCGAGCCCCATGAACAGGGCCATCGAATAGGGTCTTGCTATACATTATTGCATAAAACCAGGGAACCGTAATCCAGGCGATTTGGCCTACCCAGTTGGCAACCTCCTGAAGGCGCGTGCGTTCATGATAATCGGGGCTCATTTCAAATCCAAGAGCGATAAAAGGCGTCGCGTAAACGGTATAAGCACAAAAGAAAAAACAGGCGGCCGTCAGGAAAGTCCAGAAATAGAAGCTTTGACTATGGCCTGCGGGAAGCTGCCACATCAATGCGAATATAATTCCGGCAGAAATGGCGCCCCAGAAGATGTATGGCCTGCGCCGGCCATAACGGGACCTTGTGTTGTCGGAGATATAGCCCATCATAGGGTCTGTCATAGCATCAACAATACGTGGAATAGCAGCGATAAGGCCGACCAAGCGAGGGTCCATTCCGAGGCCGAGGTTGAGAATAACCATCATGGCAGGCAGGGCAGCCGCCTGCATATTATTGACAAGCATACCGACGGCGTAGGCGGCCTTGTGTGTAACAGGAATGCGGTCTCCAGGGGCGGTGGTGTAGTGTTCGGATTTAATCATTTGAATCCCTTTGCTATTGTCTGAACTTTGTTTCAAAAATTTCTTATCATTAGAATATAGTAGTATTGTTATTTAAGGTCAAGGAGGTATTGACTAAACAGGCGTGTTTTTTTATAATAGCAACCGGTTTCTATATGATAATAACAATTGGGCGGTTTTGTCTTTTTCAGGTGAGATATGAAAAAAAAGGTTATTCTTTTATTGTTCGCTGCCTGCCTCTGGGATTTTTGTAATCAGGCGACAGGCGGCGAAAAGCAGGGTTTTACCGTAAAACAGGATGCCGGCGGGAAGTTCTGGTTCGTTGACCCTCAGGGGCGAGATTTTTTATCAATCGGAATCAATAATATCACGCCGTCGCCGTGGAGTCCACGGCCCAATACCGATTACTACGACGCGGTAAAGACCGTCTTCGGGGGTGACTACAATAGCTGGAAAGAGGATATTTTCAGCATATTGAGTAAAAACGGCTTCAACACGCTTGGGTCCTGGTCGGACCCCGGACTTTACGACGGCCGGGTTTACGGAACAATTTGTTTATACGTCGCCAGTTACGCGGCAGAACGATGCCTGGAAGGATTCAAGCCGGATTTCGAGCAGACCGTTAAGGAAAACGCCCTGCAAATCCTTTCCAAATATAAAAATTTAGACAATACAATCGGGTTCTTTCTGGATAACGAAATGCCGTGGTATGGCAAAAGCGGCTGGGATGATATTCCAAATTATACTTTGCTGGAGACCGCTATCGGACTGGCTGCAGACCATCCTGCCCACAAGGCGGCGATAGAGTTTTTGAAGTCGCGGTATAATTCGGAAAGCAATTTTAACGAGGCCTGGGGAGCAGGCATCGGCAAATGGGACGAGATTAACGTTGAAATTCTGCGGCGGTGCCAGAATGACAAGACGCAGAAAGACAGGGACGATTTTTCGAAACTTGCGGCAGAGAAGTTTTTTGCAGCTGCCAGCCGTGTTGTGCGAGAACTTGTCCCTGGCAAGTTAATCCTCGGCGTTCGATTCGCCGGCAATCTCGCCCCGGCAGGCGTGATAGAGGCCTGCGGAAAATACTGCGACGTGGTATCATTCAACAATTACCCGGTATCGGCCAACGCAAACGAGCGAATGCTGGCCACGTATTATATCCACAGCGGCAAAAAGCCCTTAATGGTGACGGAATATTCCTGGCGCGCCAGGGAAAATAACAGCGGCAATCCCAATACCGGAGGCGCCGGTGCGGTAGTCCAGACACAGGCCCAGCGGGCCGAAAATTACAAGACCTACGTTGAAAGTATGTTGTCCTATCCGATGGTCATAGGCGCTCACTGGTTCGAATTCACAGACCAGTCGCCGCAGGGGCGTTTTGACGGCGAAAATTCCAACTACGGCATCGTTGATATAAAGCACAGGCCTTACACGGAGCTTCTGACCGCGATGGCCCGTACAAACGCAATACTAAATAAAATACACGCAGAATCCGGCATAAAGGAATTCAATTCACTGCCGGAGCAGAAAAAAGTCATATTCGAGTCGGCAAACCGCCTTGATAAGCCGGCGGCGATTGACCTTATGAAGTGTGAATCCGTGCAGGGGCCGGCGTTATTCAACGCCCCTGACGCGAACATTTTTCTTAAGGAGCAACCGGATTTTCTGGCGGTCGAATTCGATACAGGAAACAACTGGGGCTGCGGCGTATTGTATTTTGGCCCTAAAGATTACTCATTGGATAAAGGGCCGCCGTTTTCCACCGACCTGACCGGTTTCAATGCTGTTGAGATTGACGTCAATCTTCCCAAAAACGTTTCGTATGAAATAATAATAGATGAGGCAGGCGTGGCCGAAACTTCAAGTGCCCAATTCAATACCGAGGCCGGCGATGACGGCGAAGCATTTGCATTCAAAGCGGCCCAGGGGACGGGTAAAAGGCAGACGTTAAGGTTCAATTTTGACCAGCTTGTTATACGCAGAACCTGGGGCAACCAGAGAGGGGCCGGAAAGGTTGACCTTAACGCCATAAGAGGAATCGGCTTATATCTGCAGGGCGGACAGGGCAAAGGACAAATCGATTTGTATTCCTTCCGCCTGGTCAAGTGAGAATGAAGGACACTAAAATGCAAAACAGGCACACACCTACCTTAAACGACGTCGCAGCAGAGGCGGGGGTCAGCAAATCCACCGTCAGCAGGGTCCTAAACAGCCGCCTCGGGAACGGTTTTTCTGTTACCGAAGAGGTGCGCAAGCGTGTGCTGGCTGCCGCCGGGAAACTCAACTATCATCCGAACCTTATCGCCAAAAACCTGTCGTTGCAGACGACGCGAATGATACACGTCATCGGGGGCCATTACGCATTAAGCGACCTCGGCAATATCTACCAGACCGTCGTCAACAGCGCCACGGACGTTATGGACCGGTCCGGCGAGGTCTTCGATGTTACCGTCGATATGTCGTATCACGACAAGCAATCGAGCGAGCTGCCCCCGTGGAAAATTGACGGGGCAATTATACTGGCCAGGGCAAACGCCATTACTACAAGAGAGCTTGAAGACGGCCAAATACCATATGTAGTTGTAAACGGCCCGGCGGGCAAATCCGGCTCTTCGGTAGTTCCCGATGACGAATACGGAACCCGGATAGCCATACAGTATCTGGCCGAGCTTGGGCACAAGACAATTGCATACGCAAATTCAAGGCCCGATTTCCTTCCCGGGCACAGCAGTTTGACCGACAGACACCAGACATATCTGAAAGAAATGAAAAAGCTCGGTTTGCCTGTTGTCCCGGGCCACGATGAGTGGCTGAAGTCCGCCGAAGAGTTTCTCTCTGCCGCTGTTATCCTAAATGGCGCAACGGCGGTGCTGGCTTACGGCCATATGGAAGGGCTTAATTTGATGCAGGCGGCCCATAAACTCGGGATTAAAGTGCCCGGCCGGTTAAGCGTTCTTTGCTTCTGCGACCGGCAGGCGGCAGAGGCGATGAGCCCGCTGCTTAGTTTTATTGATTTGAGGTCGAGCGATATGGGTAAAATCGCTGCCGAGCTTCTGCTCAAACACATTAAAATATCCGGCAGCGCTAAACCCACGACCATAAAGCTGGCCGAGGAGCTTGTTATACGCAGTTCAACCGCTCCGCCGCAAAAGTGATTGGAATGCCGGATTAAATCTGTTTATGTAAGTTGTTGATAATTAGAAAAAGGTTCTTAAATGCAAAAACAAAGTTCCAAACAAGCGTTGTGGTCGTTTTGTGCCGGTTCGGCAGTTCACGAACTGGAAGCCGACGGAAGCTACAGAATCGACAATTTCGACAGGATACCCGCTTTCGCGAGTTTCCTGCCGGGCATAGCCGGCACAGAGGGCGTGCCTCTATGGTGTATGTATGTAAACCGCGCGCAGGCAGTAGCATCTTTCGGCCTGGGCAGCAAAAATCAGGCAATAGCCGAGTTTTTGCCAGCCACCTGGGCCTACCAGCTTGTCGGCGTTCAGGGATTCAGGACTTTCTGTAAAATCGACGGGCGGTTCTATGAGCCATTCCAGGATAATCCGCAAACTATCGGCCTTAAGTTTAGCCGCTCAATGTGGATAAGGCCGGAAAGGTTGCTGTTGAGAGAAGACAATGAGACGCTGGACCTGCGTTTTGACGTGGAGTATTTTAATCCTGTCAATCAGCCGATTGGTTCTTTAATACGGCTGATCGAAATCACAAATACGTCAAAAAAATCTGTAAAACTGGAGGGGCTTGACGGATTGGCGCTTGTTTTGCCGGCTACACTTTCCGATTATATAGTAAAATCATTAAGGCGCATAAGCGAGGCCTACGCTTCTGTTGAGCTTATTGACAGGAAGTTTCCTTATTATTCGAGCAAAGTGCAGGTTCATGATGAGGATGAAGTAACAAGGGTTCACCATGGACATTTTTATGCCGCCTTCCACAGCAGCGAAGAAGGATTCTCAGCGATAGAGCCGTATGTTGACCCTGATGTAATTTTCGGTTCCGGCTGCGACCTGATAACGCCCCGCAATTTTCTTAAAGCGCAATCGATTGACCGCGATGCTCAGACCTGGGAAAACAGATTGCCTTGCGCTTTTGTTCCCTTCGATGTCGTCCTCGATGCCGGCAAATCCGTAAAAATCATTTCTATCATCGGTTCTGCGCCCACACAGGCGATGCTCACGAGGTTCCTATCCAACATCAGAGAGGAAACCGATATCAACAGAATGCGTGCGGAGCTTATTAATTTGATTGATGACGTGCTGGCGCCCGCCGCAGCGGTTTCCGGACTTCCTGTTCTCGACGCTTACGTGAGACAAAATTATCTTGATAACGTCCTCAGGGGCGGTATCCCGAAGCTTTTACCGTCGAAAACCAGTCCTGCTTTACTGCATTTATATTCGAGACGCCACGGCGACCTTGAAAGAGATTACAACTTTTTTGAGCTGTCCCCGACGCCTCTGTCGATAGGGCCGGGCAACTACAGGGATATCTGTCAGAACCGCCGGAACAACATTTGGTTTTATCCCGAAGTGTCCGACAGCGACATAAAAATGTTTTTGTCGCTGTTGCAGCCGGACGGCTATAATCCGCTTAATATTGACGGCTACAGGTGGTCGCTGACTAATGGAACCGACCCTATGGACTTTTGTCCGGAGGTTGACAAAAAGGCCTCCACCGAGTTTAGAAATATACTTAACAGGAAGTTTCACCCCGGCGAGCTCTTCCAGTGGTTAAATTTGTTTAACGTGACCGTGGAAGACCGCTGGGCCTGGTTAAAATCAATTCTTGAAAATTGCACTACGGAGCTTGTCGCCGGCGGTTGCGAGGGCGGATACTGGATAGACCACTGGACATACATCGCGGACCTGCTTGAATCTTTCGCGAGCATCTTTCCGGAAAAGGTCGGGCAGATGCTCACGGAAAAAGCTGACGTTACCTGGTTTATTGACGGCGGCTTCGTGACGCCGCGCTCGGACAAATATGTAATGAAAAATTCCGGACCTTTGCAGCTGAACGCTGTTGTAAACAATCCAAAGCCGCAGCGGCAGATTCAGCCGGTAACGGCTTTCGCCAAACTATGCGCCCTTGTCGCAATAAAGGCGGTATCTTTTGATTTCAACGGGGCCGCTATTGAGATGGAAGCGGGAAGGCCCGGCTGGAACGACTCGCTTAACGGCCTGCCCGCGTTGTTCGGTTCGAGCACCTGTGAAGCCGTAGAACTCGGGCGTCTGGCGTCCTGGCTGCTCGACAGTTTGCCGGAAATCCCCGGGACGGAATTTCCCGCAGAGGTCGCCGAGCTGATTGAAAAGGTTGTCGGCGATTTGCTTGAGCCGGAGTATCGCTGGGAAAGGTCCGCCGACATCCGGGAAGGTTTCAGAGAAAAAATAAGATATGATTACAGCGGCCGCACAAAGCTTATTGCCGGCGATACCCTCGAGCAGCTTCTGGTCGGGGCAATAGGGCGCGCCGACGCCGCCATAGAAAAATCAGTCAACCATAAAACCGGGCTGATTCATACGTATTATAGAAACGTTCCCGTTCCAGTCGAGGCGCCCGAAGCGATTGACCCGCTTGAGCTTGAGCGAGGCGTCCCTCTGGGGCAGATAGCGAAGTTCGAGCAGAAACCTCTTCCGCTTTACCTCGAAGGCCAGGTGCATCTGCTGCGACTCGTGGAAAAATCCGAACAAGTAAGAAAGATTTATCATTCTGTCAAACAAAGTCCGCTGTTCGATAAAGAGCTGCAGATGTATAAACTCAACGAACATCTGAAGGACTGGCCTCATGAAATCGGGCGGGCTCGAACCTTTACGAGGGGCTGGTATGAAAATGAGTCAATATGGCTGCATATGTCTTACAAATATCTGCTGG
>CAYLXJ010000080.1:0-8571 GCA_964387385.1 uncultured Pirellulales bacterium | reverse complement strand
TTTACCACATTCCTCCCTAAATGCAACACATTTTTTGACGCTGATTAAGCAGGTTCCGCTGACACGAAGTGAAACGAGGGCCCGCTTCGGAAAAAAACATTAAACGTCTGCGCAATCTGCGTCTGTCTTACCTTGTTTCGCCCCAAATCGCGTTATGGACCCATTTTCCGTCATGATTTTCAGGGCAGGCGTTTTTAAACGTCGTAAAAGGCGCCCCGCAGGAATCGCAATTCGACAGGTCAATCGTCGAGCGGCATTGCCATTTATGGTAGTCGGCGTGGCCGTCGGAAAACCCGAAATTGGCGCCGTCGCCGTGCATAACGTTGGGCTTGTCGGAATCCCAGTAAGGACTGCCGCCCGGATTAACGTAAGGAAACATAAAAGCGTCCGGCGATATCCTCTTTTCCTCGAAAAACACCACCCTCTCCGCCGATTTCTTTATCTGCCCCATTCTCTTGATAATCTGCCCTTCTGCGTGATATGAAACGGGAGACATAGACGCATTCATCGATTCTGGAATTATATACGTCCTGTGCATATCTTTCTCGGCCTCCGGGCAGCGGTAGCTCTTCACGTTATTGCAATACTTGAAAATCGCTCCCTTTTTCATCTTCTCTACCCTTTGTTCGTATGTCAGCGCGCTCGTACAGCCAAAAGTCACTCTCCAGCACCAGTCGAACCCGGGATCGGAGGGCGTATCGAAAGAAGTGCACCAGTATGGCTCCGTTACATTCCCGACGGCCGGCGGCTGGCCCCCATTAACGATTTTGCCGTCGTAGTTGTCCGCGTATCCCATCCACGCCGTAATAAGCTGTTTGAGGCCGCTGAGGCAAACTATTCGCTTGGCCTGCACCCTTGCCTTGCTCAACGCCGGCAACAGTATCGCCATCAGCAGCGCTATTACAGCTATCACAACTAATAATTCAACTAATGTAAATCCTTCTTCGCTAAAGCTACGAAGGGCAGACCCCCTATTTTTTTTCATTTTCACCCGCCTTCTCACTTCTCATCAATGTTCTGATTAACACTACGCCGACCTGTGGTGATTCGACGAGTGTCAGTCCGTGTTTGTCCGTGTTAACGTCTGTGTAAGTCAGTGTTTCAATAATATCATTTTACCCCCAAAAATTCACTCTCCTTTCACCATTCCCCTTGCATCCATCGCGTTTTTGCATTATAAACCCCTGATAATTAAACACGGATTGACACTATTTTTTACTTTTGCCTTTTTACTTTTATTTCTCTGTGTCCTCTGTGTACTCTGTGGCTTAATAACTCTGTGGCTAAAACTATGCGATACAGCAAAATGCTTATACCGACGGTCAAGGAGGCGCCCGCCGACGCCGAAATCCCCAGCCATAAGCTGATGCTCCGCGCCGGCCTTATGAGGAAACTCGCCAGCGGCACATACACCTATCTGCCTCTCGGCTGGCGGTCGCTGCTGAAGGTAATCGGTATCGTCCGCGACGAAATGAATAAGGCAGGCGCACAGGAAATCCTTATGCCGTCCGTGCAGCCCATCGAGCTATGGCAGCAGACCGGGCGGGACGTCGATTACGGCCCTACTATGGCACATTTCGAGGACCGCCACGGCAGGCAAAATGTCCTTGCCCCAACCGCGGAAGAGGTTGTTACCAGCATCGCCGCGGGCGAAATCAAATCCTATAAGCAATTGCCCATAAACCTGTATCAAATCAGCTTCAAGTTCCGCGACGAGTTTCGCCCGCGCTTCGGCGTCCTGCGCAGCCGGGAATTTATTATGAAAGACGCCTATAGTTTTCACGCCGACGCCGAATCCCTCGATAAGGAATACTGGAATATGTACGAGACCTATAAGCGGATTTTCAAACGCTGCGGTCTCGATTACGTTATCGTCGAGGCCGAAACCGGCGAAATGGGCGGCTCCGGCTCGCACCAGTTCACCATCCCCTGCCCATCCGGCGAAGACGTCATCGTCTATACTGAAGATGGCTCTTACGCCGCCAACATCGAAAAAGCCGCCGTTGACCCGTGTCGTGGGCATCTTGCCCGCGCATCGTGGCACGGGCTTCCAGCCCGTGAGGAAGTCCATACTCCAAACATTGGTTCGATTGAAGCAGTTTGTTCATTTCTGAAAACCCAACCCAGCGATATGATTAAAACGCTTATATATACCTCTGGCACGGAGCAGGAACGAAAAAAAGAACTTGGAGCTTACAAAGCAACTCACAAAGATGGGCAATATGGGAGTAAGCCTATAATTCAATTTAAGGGATGTTATGCAGTATTAGTTCGTGGTGATCATGAAGTTAATCCAGAAAAACTAAGTCAGGTACTTTATGGAAAACATCTTGAGCTTGCTGATGAAGAAACTATCGAGGCAATCACCGGCGCTAAAGTCGGCTTCGCAGGCCCAGCTAATCTCATAGGAAGAGTGCATGCGATGATTATAGATCACGCCGTCGCCGCTATGCCCGTCGGTGTTACAGGCGCAAATAAAACCGATTACCACGTCAAAAACGTCGTCCCCGGCCGCGACTTCCCGCTTTCTGGTGATAACGTTATCGTCGCCGATATCCGAAACGCCGTCGAAGGCGATACTCACGACGGCAAAAAATTACTCTTCAAACACGGAATCGAAGTCGGCCAGGTCTTCAAATTAGGAACTAAATACTCCGTTAAACTGGGCTGCAACTTCTTAGACGAAACAGGAAAAGAGCACCCCTGTTTTATGGGCTGCTACGGCATAGGCATCAACCGCATCGTTGCCTCAGCCATCGAATCCGCCAATGACGACAACGGCATAATCTTCCCCATATCAATCGCACCCTTCGAAGTCATCATCGTATCGGTCAATCAGGATGACGCAGAAGTCGTTAAGGCTGGCGAAAAAATTTATAACGAACTAAAAGAAAAGGGCATTGAAGTTTTACTCGACGACCGCGACGAGCGCGCAGGCGTGAAATTCAAGGACGCCGACCTTATCGGCATCCCCGTCCGCGTAACCATCGGCAAAAAGGCCCTTCAGCAGGGCAACATCGAACTCAAACTCCGCAGCGAACCAAAACCAAACGCTATTTCCCTCACAAACGCCGTAGAAAAAACCATCGAGCTTGTAAATTCCCTGAAACAAAAACTTGCCACATAACGCTCGACGGTCATTTTACAGTTATCGCTTTGCTGTTGCGGTCCAAGGGGGTATAATGTCGGCCTATGGAAATGCTGAAATTATTATACGATTTTTTTCCAACGGCCGTATTTACGGGCAAGTGTCTGGTGTTTATCAGCGAGGACTGGCGGGTCGAACTGACCGAGCACAAGGACAGCGACTACTCCAAAGGCATGGCACAGCCATCTATTATCCGCGTCAGGATTTTCAAGAAGGCGCTTAACGGCGATTTCGCCCCGGGACATTTCGAGGACTTTCAATTGCCGTCGCTTAATGAGCTTGCCGAGCAGATTGAAAAATACGTCCAGGCGGCAATCGGCGCAAACCTCCGCGAACGCGCGGAGTAAATTTCACCGCCGAGAACACGGAGACCGCAGAGAAAAATTTACGAGGACAGAAAACAGAGGTCAGAGGATAGTTTGCCGTCTTCCGTCATCAGTCCTCCGTCCTCTGAAATTTTATGGAGCAATTGCGAATACAACAGGCAGGTAACGCCGTGGTCTTTTCTGTCAAGGTTGTGCCGCGGTCGAGCAAGACCGCAATAGCAGGCGTATTAGGAGGGATGCTGAAAATCAAACTTTCTGCCGCTCCGGAAAAAGGCAAGGCCAATCAGGCCTTAATTGAGTTTTTAGCAGACATATTAGGCGTCAGGAAAACTGCCGTCAAAATAACTTCAGGCCTTACCTCGCCTGTTAAAATAATTGAAATCGCGGGAATCTCACTAGATGCGCTATTAGGAAAATTCAATCTCACCAAAAAATGAACGACAACACAAATTCATCCAATTTCCGCCAAGAAGGTATTGATGAAACCTCATTGCGGTTTATGGTTCGGCTGGCGGGGCCGATGGTTATTACGACGACTTCGTTTACGCTGATGCAGTTTGTAGACAGGATTATGGTGTCGCGATTAGGCACGGAGGCGCTTGCCGCGGTACTGCCCGCCGGCTTTACGGCGACGATACCGTCGGCCTGCGTGATGGGGGTCTTCGCAAGCGTGGGTACATTTGTCAGCCAGTATTACGGGCGAGGGCGGAACGCAGAATGCACGAGTTATTTCTGGCAGGCGATTTATATGGGGCTTGCGTTTTCACTGGCGGTGCTGGCGATTTGCTGGCCTTTTGCCCCCGACATATTCAGGTCATTCGGCCACGCGCCTGATGTCGTCGAGCTGGAGGTTATTTACTTTCGCATTTCCCTTATCGCCAACGTCACGGTTGTATTCGTCTGGGCGGGAACGCAGTTTTTTATGGGAATCCACAGGCCGATTCTTACGATGTATGCCTCGCTGACAGCCCAAGTCGTCAATATCACCGCTAATTACATCCTCATATTCGGCAAGTTCGGCTTTCCTAAAATGGGAATCGCGGGGGC
Organism: uncultured Pirellulales bacterium; assembly: GCA_964387385.1. Taxonomy (GTDB): domain Bacteria; phylum Planctomycetota; class Phycisphaerae; order Sedimentisphaerales; family Anaerobacaceae; genus Fen-1362. The sequence goes on along the minus strand of CAYLXJ010000080.1, from coordinate 4,050 downwards.
GGCGTGGGGAACGGTCATCGGCATCATAGTGGGAAGCGCCATACGGCTATCCACATTTTTCACCGGCGACGTAAGGAAAACATTCATCACCAGGGAAATGTTCAGGCCCGATTTTCGCAAAATGGCGGAACTTCTTAAAGTCGGCCTGCCGGCGGGAATTGAGCTTACGCTCTCGACGGCCGTATGGGGAGCGATACTGTTCTGGCTGGTCGGCAGGTTCGGCAAGGAAGAACAGGCGGCAACAAGCGCAGCTCTGGCCTGCACGAACTTGTCGATAATGCCCATCGAAGGAATAAGGACGGCCTTAACAGTTGCCGTGGGTAAATCCATCGGCGCAGGCAAAGACCGCACGGCGATAAAGCAGACCCAGCATTGTCTGCGTATTGCGCTGATTTATATGGGGCTTGTCGGCCTGAGCTTTCTTTTATTCGGCGGGCAGCTTATGCGCCTCTGGTCGGGTGACGATAAAGTAATTAAGACGGGCATCGAAATTCTGGTTTTCGCGGCCGTATATCAGCTTTTTTACGCGTCGAGGACGGTTTACAGCGGCGCACTGCGGGGGGCGGGAGATACGATGTTTCTGGCAATCGCTTCCGGCCTCGGAGCGGTTGTCGTTCTGGGCTTAGGCGGTTATGTTATAATAAAATTGTTTCCGGGTTTCAAGGCGTTAGGCCCCTGGGCAGCGGCGACGCTGAGCATAATTGCGGTCGGCCTTGCCAATCGTATAAGGTTCAAAAGCGAAAAGTGGAAAAAAATTGACCTGTTCAGGCCAGCCGCCGTCGAGCTGCCTGTCGGCGAAGAATAATTATGTAATCGGTTATTATGAAAAAAATCAAGACAGCAATTTTTTCTGTTTTCCTCTGCGGTCTCTGCGTGCTTTGCGGTGAGCCCTCGTTATGTTTTGCGGAAGAGCCGCTTGCCAACGCGAACCTTTCGGGTCTTTACGTCCATTCGATTGAGCAGGTATTGCGCCTGCAGCCCGAGCAGATTGATGTCGGAATAGCCGCGCTGATTGTGTCCGAGGCGTGGAGCGATATGGTTTCGGGCAGGCGATACCAGCAGCGGCTTGACGATATGGCTCTCGAAATCCGCAGCCGGCTTAAAACCAATAAGCCCGGCCCCGACGCAATACCTGTTATCAATGCCTACCTGTTCGACGAATTGAAATTCAGCCCCATCGACAAGGCCGACGACCCGGAAGATTTGTTCCTGCATTCGGTTATGGACAGACGCCGGGGCTACTGCCTGAGCTTGTCGATTCTGTATCTGGCAATCGGCGAGCGGCTGGGGCTGCCGCTTTACGGCGTCGTTGTGCCGGGGCATTTCTTCGTCAGGTACGACGACGGACAAGCCCGCTTCAATATCGAAACAACCAGCAACGGCGGCTCGGCGCCCGACGATTACTACATCCAGAAATTCAACGTGCCGGCGGGCGACAACGCCCTATATATGGTTAATTTGAACAAACTTCAGTCGCTCGGATGCTTTTTCAATAACCTGGGCAACGTCTATAACAATATCGCAAATTACGACCAGGCGATGGCGGCCCTGCAGTGCGCGGTTTTCATAAACCCGATGCTCGCCGAATCACGGATGAATCTCGGCAATATCTACCTGATAAAAGACCGCGTCGATGACGCTATACTTGAGTTTCAGCGGGCGGTAAAAATCAATCCCGATGACGCAAAAGTTCATAATAATCTTGGTGCCGGGTATCAAAGACGCGGCTGGCTGAATGACGCCCTCGCCGAGCATACCTCGGCCATTCGCCTCGACCCGAACCTCATCGACGCCTACAGGAACCTCGCGGTGACCTGCAGAAAGCTCAGCCGTTTTGCCGAGGCAAAAACAGCGTTAAACCAGGCGATTGCGCTGGAGCCGCAAAATGCGTCGCTCTATTACGAGCTGGCAAGAGTTTACAGCGACTCGAACGATTGCATTGAGGCGATGACTCGATATGAAAAGGCATTGCTTTTGAAGCCGGACCTTGCCGAGGCATATTTCGGCTTGGGGGTCTGCTTCAATAAACTCGGTCGAAGCAGCGATGAAATCAACGCCTACCGCAAGGCACTTGCGATAAATCCGAATATGCTTGCGGCGATAACAAACCTCGGCAACGCTTATTTTAACAAGGGCGACTTCAACGCCGCCATTGAGCAATACAAACACGCCGTTAAGATAAATCCCGGCGACGCGAGTATTCATTACAATATCGGCGCGGCATATTCGAACAAGGGGGAATATGAGAACTCAATAAAACCTATCCTCAAGGCCGTTGAGCTTGACCCTAAATTGGCTGATGCACATTACACTCTCGCTTTTGACTATTATAAGCTGAAAAATTACGATTTGGCCTTAAAGCACATCAAATCAGCCGAACAATTAGGCGTTAAAATCGACCCCGCTCTGCTCAAAGCCATCGAACAAAAAAAATAACTCCGCTATCATCGTATTCGGTTTTAAACATCAAAATAATATAAGTGATACCTTATCATTCAACCAAAAATGAAAAATATAAAGGGGTCAAAATGAGCGGATAAACGTTATCCGTCTTCGTTTTCAACTCCGCCGAGGCAAGCAGGTTGCCCATATTGCCGAAGATGGGCAATATGGGCAGGATGGAGGTAGGGGAAAAATTTTTTAAAAAATTTTTTTCGTTAAAAAACGTTCAAAAAGTGCCACGAAAATGCACAAAAATCACAAAAAGTGAACGATTTTTTACGAAAAGTTACCGGTTTTGGTATGATTTTTAACGATTTTTGCACCCTTTTTCGCGCGCGATATATTAGCGGAATTAATAGTTAAACTGGGCTGTTTGCGACAAAGACACTAAGAAACAGCGGTTTTCAGCTAAGAAAAGGGGCTTTTTTCACTTTGGAAGAAAAAGGGTTGTTAGATAGGGCTTCAATTGATAAGTATATGCGAATGTACTTATGCAAGGCATAAGTCGTGGCTCGTCGCTCGTGACTCGTGGAACGAAAAAGACGCAGATTTTAAGGTGAGACGAAATGAAAAAGGCAGAGGAATTGGCGGGAATGTTTAAGCTGTTTTCGAGCGAGGCGAGGATACGGATTATCGAGGGATTGAAGGAGCAGCGAGAGATGTGCGTGGCAGAGATAAGAAGACACTTAGGCGTTATGGCGACGCAGGCGGCGACGAGTCAGCATCTGCGAATTCTGAGGGACGCGGGGGCGGTAAAGTGCAGGAAGGACGGACTGCTTGTTCTTTATTCAATCGATGAGCTGAATATGGCTTTTATGCAACAAGAGGTTAATAAACTTTACAAACCCCTTCACAACGAAGACACAAAGGCATGAAGTTTTTAGACGCGGATTACGCTGATGACGCTGATTGAAAACAGCCACAGATGGACACAGATTAATTAACGCGGAGGACGCGGAGGATTTAGACGCAGATTAACGCCCGCCTTTTGGCGAGGTCTCACCTTCGGTGGACAGATTTACGCAGTAAAAAGCGATTATTGACAAAAGAAAGGATGTTGAGTTTTACGAAGTAATCGTCTGCGACAAGGAGCGAAGCGCAGGATCATTTTCAGAAATGATTATCACAAAAGGGCTGAAAAGGGATTAAAAACAGCATATTTTTTGAAAAGGATATAAAATGGATAATAGACCTTTAATCAAATGGCATGCTCAAGAATTGTATAAGCTTTTAATTCAAAATCCAAATGATGTGTTAACAGCTAAAATAGCAGTTGACTTAGAAACTGTATTTTTCAACAGTTATCCGTACAAAAATATTAAAGCTCGGCCGCCAATAAAATCCAATAAAAAGAGCCGTATTAGCAAGACTAAGATAAAATAAATAGGCCTTTGAATTTAATTAAGAATATTTTTTAACTGCTTGAAGAAAGCGATGACATTTCCACCCGAAAAATCCATCTGATTTAATCCATGTTTTTTCCATAGATCAAATATAGCTTTTTCCTCTGGATTAGGAGCCCGGCCACCGCCTCCGTTTACTGCACAGGCCGGGGTACTTAATCGCATCATTATAGAGTTTAGCTCCAATGCAACCTGAACACATACA
>CAYLXJ010000079.1:0-8652 GCA_964387385.1 uncultured Pirellulales bacterium | reverse complement strand
AGTACCGTATGGGCAGGTGGGAACGTCGCCCGAGCTGAAATAGTTCGGATCGCCGGTAACGTCGGTCAACGCGGACGGGTATGAGCCGTTGTCAATTTTGTACATCTCGATGGCCGTGTTGAGCGTGTCAACGTTGGTGTTGCACGCGTTCTGCTTGGCTGTCCTTGAGCTTGTTGATATCCTCGGAATCGCAATGGCCGCCAATGCGCCAAGGATTATGACTACAATCAACAGCTCAATTAACGTTAAACCTTTCTTATTACGCATTTGTATCTCTCCTTAATTAACCCGCTTTGATTTCGTTATTAAGACGCCCAAACCCTGTTAACAAATCTATCGTCGTCAAGAAACGCATCCGAATTAACCAATTATTTTTTATTATTTATGATTTATGATTTGCCGCAGACGATTTTTCATTAATAAATCATAAATAATAAATCATACATCGAACCCGCTTTGATTATAGGACCTGTAAGCCGCTTACTTCAAATGCCCCATATAATCAAACATAGGCAGATAAGCACCCAAAAGAATAAACACAACGAATATGGCCAAACACAATGTCAGGACCGGCTCAAGTTTTACAAGCAGCGAGCTTATGGTCCGGTCTATGTCTTTGTCTAACAGGTCCGCTCCTTTTGTCAGCATTTCAGGCAGCATACCGACCTCCTCGCCGGAAGACGCCATCTGAACGATTACCGGCGGGAATATATCCTGTTTCTTCATCGATTCCGCCAAAGGAGCGCCCGCCATTACGGCCTTTTGAAGCTCAGCGGTTATTTCATTCATTTTCTGATTCTGAGCAACAAGACAGGCCATTTCAAGCGACTTTAACATAGATACGCCTACCGAGGTGAGCATCGCAAAAGTCCGTATAAAATGCGTAACGACCAGCATTTGATTGATTTTTCCGAATATCGGCATCTTGAGCTTAAAATTGTCCCATCCATCCCTGATTTTCGATATCCTTGTCAATTTGCGTGTTGAAAGCGTCAGCACGCCAGCCGCAATAATCATCGCAGGCCACCAGTGCCTTAAAAATGAGCTGGCCGCTACAAGAGCAAGCGTCGGCCACGGCAGTGTTGCGTGCAGCTTTGCGTATAAATCCTGAAAAACAGGTATAATGAAAATCAGTAGTGCTGCCACTGTTATCAGACAGCCGCAAGTGACAATCGCCGGATATATAAACGCAAATGAGACCTTCTGCTTAAGAGCCGCCTGCTTTTCAAGATATCCCGCGCTCATCGCCAGTGTCTCGTCGAGCTTGCCGCCAACCTCGCCCGCCTCGACCATCCCGATGAAAAAATCTGAAAACACGTCCTTGTGCCTGGCAAACGCCGCATTTAAGCTCAACCCAGTCCCCAGGTGCTCCCTTACGTCTGCGATGAGGTCTTTCATTGCCGGCTTATCCGCCTGCTGTTCGAGCGTCTCAAGGCAGCGCAAAATCGGGAGTCCAGCCGAATACATACCCGAGAACTTGTAAGCGAATGTGGCAATTTCCGACTTCTTGATTTTTCCGGCCCTGCGATTTCCCTTTCCCGGCTGTCTGGAGCGTCTGGCCTTTACCAGTGTGTAACCCATCTTGTTTAATTCGTCGCGCAAATCGGAAGCGCTGCTGACGTCCGTGTATGTTCCGGAAATAGTCGCGCCCCTCACATCTTTGGCCACGTATGTGAAAACAGCCATTAGTCAGCCCTCAAATCCACAACACGCGATAGCTCATCAACTGTGGTATTACCTGCAAGTGCTTCATCAATAGCCGCTTTGGTCAGCGTTCTCATCCCTTCCTGAATGGCCTGATGCTTAATCTGCTCGTCGCTGCAACCGTCTGTTATCATTTTGCGAATCTGCGCTGTTATCGGCAGTATCTCAAAAACGCCCCTTCGCCCCAGATAGCCGGTGTTCCTGCAGCCATTACAGCCCTCACCGCGATAAAGCCGTATATCCTTGTTTGGCAATAACTTGCCGAATAGCGTTGTCAGCTCATCAATACTCGCTTTATACGGCTGTTTGCATCCCTGGCAGGTTGTTCGCACAAGCCGCTGCGCCACTGTTCCTAATAGCGCCGACGCAACTAAAAATGGCGCTACTCCCAAGTTTATTAATCGCGACACCGCCCCCGCCGCATCGTTTGTATGCAGCGTGCTTAAAACCAGGTGTCCCGTCAGCGCCGCCGATATCGCAATTTCAGCCGTCTCAGCGTCTCGTATCTCGCCCACCAGAATAATATCGGGGTCCTGCCTGACGATACTGCGGAGCGACGACGCGAAAGTTACCCCGGCCGCGGGCCTTACCTGTATCTGTGTAATACCCTCCAGCCGGTATTCAACGGGGTCCTCAACTGTTACGATATTCACATCCGGCAAATTCAGCAGCTGCAGCACCGCGTATAACGTCGTAGTTTTGCCGCAGCCCGTAGGCCCCGTTAGCAGAATCATCCCGTAAGGATTATTGATGAGGTCCCTGAATTTCTTGTTGTCTTCTGCTGAGGTGACAACCGAGTCCAGAGCCCATTTGCTGGCGTACTTATCGAGAATTCTCATCACGATTTTCTCGCCGCCCGTCGCCGGCAGCGATGACACACGCAAATCATAATCACGTCCGTCGTGCCGTACCGACATATGGCCGTCCTGCGGCGTCCTCTTTTCGGAGATGTCCATATCCGACCTGATTTTTATATGCGATATGACCTCAAGCTGGGCCGACGCCGGCACGTTCAGCGTGTCGTGCAGGAGACCATCGATACGATAACGCACCCTCATGTCGCCGTCTCTCGGCTCAAGATGTATATCGCTTGCACGTGCGTCAATAGCGCCGCTTATTATCGACGAGACAAGCCGCGTAATCGGTGATTCGGCCGCTTCTATCGTTTCGCGCTCGGCCTCCGCGAGCTTGTTTTCGAGCAGCTTGTCGTCTTCCTGCGCCTGCCCGGGCTCGCCCTTTAACCGCATCGAAACAATCGTCTGCTTCGTTACGTCACGGACGCTGAAATGATAGTGTATCGCGTGCTTTATGGCCGCAGGCGACGCCGCAACGGCCTTCACCTCGTAACCCGTTTTCATTTCTATCTGGTCGCGCACTGAAAGATTCAGCGGACTTGCCATAGCAACCATCAGCCGCCTGCCCTCTTTTCTTACTGGTATGACAGTGTGCTGATTCACCATTTCATAGCTGAGCAGATGCGCCGACATCGGGTCAATCATGTCCGCTTTAAGCTCGACAAATTCGATATTGTTGACCGCTGCGACAATCCTCGTAACCTGCTCGTCGCTTACCAGCTTTCCCTTTTTCAATATGCTTATCAAGCTGGCGCCCGTCTGTCTCTGCTGGGCAAGGGCCGTCTCGAGCGTCGCTTCGTCGAGAATCTTTTCTTTCGTAAGCAGCGAAATTATCGGGTCATTATTTTCCATAATACCTCTTAACTGACGTAGTTTCTCCAAGTCAGAATTGTTTATCGACACCCCTTCCCGACGACTTAAAGACAAAGCAGAAATGACCTTACGAGATGATTTAAAACACCGAAAAGCCAAGAAGAAGTCCTATAATACCGCCCGTTTAGGACTTGATAATGAGGGTAATTTGAACTGCTAACTATTAATATGCAGGATTTTGGCGCCCTCAAAGCCGTTAAATTTCGTCGATGATGCGGTACTGTATGCGCCTATATTTTCCGTAAAAAGATAATCCCCTATTTTCAGATTACCCGGAAGCTGCTCCGAAACCGATATCTTGTCGAAACTGTCGCACGTCGGCCCAACAACTGCGCACACTTCCTTTTTTCCGCCCTTGAACGCCCTGAAATTCGGCACCCAGTGGTCGTAAACCACGCCTGAGAACGTATGATACACGCCGTCATTTATATGATAGAAAATCTTCTCGTCTCTACGGGCCTTTCCTATTATTTCCGAAATCAGCACAGCCGCAGTAGCGACCATAAATCTCCCCGGTTCGGCGATAATCTCGATATCCCGCGGGAACAGCCGGTCGATTTCAGAATTAATTATCTCCGCAAGCCGCTCGAATCTGGGAACGTGTGATTCATACGGCACGGGAAATCCCCCGCCGATATCGACAATTTTCAGATTGTATCCCTTCTTGCGGCAGTCGTTGAAAATCTGGGCGGTGATTGTCAACGCTGCGGTGTAATTATCGAAATTCGTGCACTGGCTTCCGACGTGAAAACTCAGGCCCTCAACCACCAGGCCAAAATCGAACGCCTGTTTTATAAGATTATATGCCTCTCCCGGCTCGATTCCGAATTTAGAGCTCATCTCGACCTGCGAGCCGGTGTCCGGCACCTTCAGCCGCAAAACAAGCCCCGCCGTATTGCAGTTCTCCTTTATTTTCTTCAGTTCGTCCGGGCTGTCGTAGGTAACAAGAGGCCTGTATCGCCTGATTTTCCGAAGCGTGTCCCGGTCCTTGATTGTGTTCGAGAAAATGATTTTGTCCCATATATAAAAATCCTTCACCCTTTCCTCGAAATGGCTGATATACGTATAGACCTGCATAAACTCGTTATAAGAAGCCACGTCGAAACTCGCCCCCTCGTCGAACAGCGTCTTGACAATTTCCTGATTGGAATTCGCCTTGACCGCGTAATAGCACTGCACACGAGGTAAATTCTTCTTAAACGTCCTGTAGTTTTTGCGTATAACGTCGTGGTCAATAATAAACAACGGCGTCCCGTGCTTGGTCGCCAGCTTTATAAGCTCTTTTTTCATTCTTTAGACACCCAATTTTTTTATAAACTGTTTCAGCTTTTCCACTTCCTTGTTGTTTTCGAGATACGACTTTATCAGCTTTTTGTGCAGCTCTTCGCCTCGGTCATACAGCCGTTTCGGCTTCTTGGGTTTTGTTGTCTGTATGACATACGCAACCATTAAAGGTAACGCAACCGTCGAATCGAGATACGCGGTTACCGTCTCTTCCAGTTTCGTCGGGTCGATTTTGCCCCAGCTTGCCGCTTCACTCGGCGGCGCGCCTGATAATCCGCCCGTATCAGGCCTGGCGTCGGTGATATTTATATCGTAATCCTGACCCGCCTCTGGAATCATCAATACCTCCTGAATCTGCGGCTCGGTCTGGAGCATAAAATTCTTGGGGCTTCCCCCGCCAATCAGGATAACGGCGGTCTTGCCGTTTTCGTATTTCTTGGCGTTCAGTATTATCGCCGTTGAATCATTCACGTCGATACTCGGATTGATTTTCAGCTTGAACTTGTCTAACAGACCTTGCGCCTCCGCCAAAAGCTCTACTCCCGCGATATTCATCCCGATTGTCGAATCCCCCGGCGACGACGTGAAAACCGGTATGCCAAGCCGATACGCCGCCGCCAATATGCTCACCTGCCCGGTTTTGTTCTTCTTCTCGTATTCGTCTAAGATTTTGCCTAAAAGATAATAAAACTCCCGCGTCCCCATCTCCTTCTGGAACTCAGGCCTGATTAAAATCTCGCGCAGCCGCCTGTCCGTCTCCATCAGCACGTCCTGGTAATCGAAAAGGATATCATAAATCCTCGTAACGCCCTTTTTCCTCAAATCCGCGTCATCGACCGTATGGCTACCTCGAAACATCGGCAGATTCAGCGCATAGTGCATGTCGTGGTACATATTCGCGCCCGTCGCGACCATCCAATCGACGAAGCCGTGCTCCATTAAAGGTATCACCGCCGAAGGCCCCATCCCCGCAGGCGTCATCGCCCCCGCCAAGCTCAGCCCCACCGTAACATCCGCCTTCGAATACCTGTCTCGCAACAACTGACACGCCGCGCGCAATCGCCCGCCGTTATACGCATCCATATTATCAATCAATTTCACAACATCCGTCTTCTTCCCAATCCCCTCCGGCAATATCCGCTTCCCCGATAAATACTTTTCCTTCCCCATACATTCTGAATTATGCTTCACCATCTCTAATCCGTTCCTTTCACATCGTTTTTGCCACAGAGTCCGCCACCCCGCTACAGGCGGGTAAAAGGCGGATAAATTTTTAGCAACAGAGGTCACAGAGGATTTTAACTGCTAACTTCATAAATTTCCACAGATTTCATTGCCTCCCCTCCGAAGCACATCGCACGTAGGATGGTCATTCCTGTGCAAGCAGGAATCCAGTTCGTAGGATGGGCTTCAGCCCATTAGCTTTCTCCACATCCGGCGGACAGATATTGCCCTCCCTCTTCCTATTGAGTTTTAGGTCTTGAATCTTTTCCTATTTTAATTACAATTATGACAATGATAATGTTTAACAAGTAAGGTCTATTACAATGGCTGTTATTGTCCATAATACAAGTTATAAAATTGATTGCCCTTGGCTTTTAGATCGAGAACAACTCCTTGAGTTGGATAGGATCATTGAACAACAATGGGAATCGTTACTAAAATATAGGGAAAATAAGATTGAAGAGCAAGTAGAAGTAGAAGCAAAGAAGAATGATAAGAAAACTCGTGAAAAGATACGCCAGGACATAGAATATTATCATGAGTACAATTTTCTAAAATCCAAAAATCTTACATTATTTAATTCTGATGAAACACAAATTAAAACTTCTAGCTTTTCGAGCGTTCTCCAGAATCCGGATATAGAAAACCGAACTGTTAAGGGATTTAGATACCGGATTAAATGCGCGGGAATTGAATGCGAGCTTTTTCTTAGCCCTTATAATTCAAATATTACTCTTGATGTTAGTCCTGGGACCATCGAAGAAGCCAGGTCATTATTTGTTTCACTCAAAGGATGGATCAATCGGGCAAAATCGCCGCTTTGGCAAAGAATAGCCAGAGGATGTTTCTTTGGAATGTGGTGGTTGATTCTATTTTTTACACTAATGATTAGTTTTCAAATATTCGAAGAAAAAATAATGCCTGATTGGCAGCAAATTAAACACGCTCACTACCTTCTCGAAAAAGGCATTGACAATAACGATGTGAGCGATGCCTTAGCAACTATGCTTGCTATAGTATCTGAATACGAAAAGCCAAAAAGCTATACTATTTTCTCGTTTCCAAGCTGGTACATTTGTTTATTAATTGCTTTTTCATTCCTTTGCTTCATACTAACATTTTTACCAAAAACAGTAATTGGGATAGGAAAAGGCGAAGAAACTATAATATGGTGGCGACGATGGTTGCATCTTATTTCATACACAATACCAATACTTATATTAAGTAGTTTTGTTTGGCCTAAAATTACAGATTGGATAAAGTCATTTCTCTAAAATTACTAAGAGAAAATTGATGATAGCAATTATTTTTCTAGTTATTTCCATTAAATTAACAATTATAAATCATAAAAGAATAGTCTCTGTGACCTCTGTGTCCTCTACCTGCCTCGGCGTAGTTGAATAACGAAGCCGGGTGGCTATAATAAATAAAAAACTCGCTGGCTGATAATGGGGGTCAATTATGGATACCGAAGTTCTTAAACAGTTTGAAACAAGCGTCAGGAAAGAACTTTACGAAAACATAGTGCCATTCTGGGCGAACCGCACTATCGATGAAAAAGGCGGCTTCATCGGCAGAATGACCAGCGACGGCGTCGTTGACCCAAAGGCCCCGAAGGGACTGATTCTTAATACCCGAATACTCTGGACGTTTTCCGCGCTTTACGTATTCGACAAGAAACCCGAACATCTTAAACTGGCCGAACGTTCATACAATTATCTTATGGAGCACTTCTGGGACAACCAGTTCGGCGGGATGTTCTGGATGGTAAACTGGGAGGGTAAACCCCTCGAGCAGCAAAAACAAATCTACGGCCAGGGGTTTGTGATTTATTCGCTTTCCGAGTATTACAGGGCGTCAGGAGACAAAGAAGCCCTCGATAAGGCAAAAGAGGTCTTCAACCTGCTCGAAACCCACGCGTGGGACAAAAAATACGGCGGGTATTTCGAGAGCTTCGACCGTGACTGGAAAATGGCCAAAGTCCAGCAGCTCACCACCGGCGACGTCGCAAGCGCAAAAGGTATGAATAACTCCCTGCACGTCGTCGAAGGCATCGCCAACCTCTACGATGTCGCTCAAGACGCCCTCGTCGGCAAAAGAGTAAAAAATATGCTCGACATATTCGCCGACCACATAATGCACCCCTACGGAATATACTGCCAACTGCAATTTAACGAAATGTGGTATCCCAAGGGCCAGACCGTCTCATTCGGCCACGATATCGAGGCAAGCTGGCTTATGTACAAAGACGCCCAAATCCTCAACGACGAAAAAACCTTAGCGAAACTCCGCCGCTTCAGCATCAAGCTCGCCGAGGCCGTCTATGAAAAGGGCTTAGACAATAAATCCAGTATGTATTACGAAGGCGGCCCCGCCGGCGTCACCAATAAAGAAAAGCACTGGTGGGTCCAAGCGGAGGCGGTTGTGGGTTTTCTGAATGCTTATCAGCTCACAGGCAAACAGGAATACCTCGACGTCGCGCAAAATATCTGGAAATATATCGAGCAAAATATCGCCGATAAGCAAAACGGCGAGTGGTTCTGGAAAATCAACCCCGACGGCAAACCCGACAGGGCGTCCTTAAAGGTCTCCGAATGGAAATGCCCCTACCACAACACCCGCGCCTGCATCGAAATCATCACCCGCCTCGCCGCCCTCCGGCAAAAATCCCCGTCAAAATAAGATTTTTCGTGGCACGGCCATCCTGGCCGTG
>CAYLXJ010000078.1:0-8710 GCA_964387385.1 uncultured Pirellulales bacterium | reverse complement strand
GATGTCCACCGCTGTTACCACGTAATAATAAGTCGTGCCGTTGGTAACATTATTGTCGATATAGGCCGAGCTGCTTAAAAGCATTCCGTTCTGCTTGGTGTAAGGCCCGCCCGAAACCGTCGAACGATAAATGTTGTAACCGGCCAGGTCGCCTTCGCCGTTGTCGTTCCAGTTAAGCGAGACCGTGCCGTCGTCGGCCGCTGCGGATAATCCAGTCGGCGCCGCGGGCGGCGTCGTATCAGTGAATGGTGTAGCCGATACCTCGGCTGAATTGTCGGATTCGCTTGCGCCTGTATCTACCGCTGTTACGACATAGTAATAGGTTGTGCCGTTGTTGACGTTGTTATCGGTGTAATCAGAGCTTTCCAACAGCGCGCCGTTCTGCTTTGTATATGGGCCGCCAGAAACCGTCGCGCGATACACATTATAGCCGTCGAGGTCGCCTTCGCCGTTGTCGTTCCAGTTAAGCATTACGACCCCATCACCCGGCGTCGCTGAAAGGCCCGTCGGAACCGCGGGAGGATTTTCACTATTATTATATAAACCATATAAATAGCCATACAGAGCGGCCTTGCCGCGCATTGTCTGGCGAGGCGTAAATTCCGAATGCGCCCAGACGTATCTTGTATTGAAATAGGCCTCCGCCTTCGGCCAGCCGGTAGATTGGTAATCCCCGAAAGCAGGGTAGCATTTGTCCGTCATCCAGCTCGGTTTACCCATAATCATACCGGTGTACCAGTCCTGGGTATTTAAATATGGCGTATGGCCGGGATGTACGCCGGGCGAGCCGTCGTCTCTGCCCGTAGTATAGCAGTTTTCAATGCTCCGCTTGCTTCCCAGGGGTGTCGTAGCGGTTGTCATATAAATGATATTGAGCGAATTTCGTCCCAGTCCCCAGTCGGCCTCGAGAACCATTGCATTTTCGAATAACGATATATCCGAAGGATTAGTGGCAACACTGTGGGCAACCATTGTTCTTTGCACATTATGCGCGGTTTTCCAGTATCCTCCTGCGTCATTGTCCGAGGCCCTGCGCGAAGGTCGGCTGTTACTATAATTCGCTTCGATAATTTTGGCCTCACTAATTAAGGAGTTTTTCATCCTGCTGTATAACGTCGGATAATGAACAGTCCGGCTGGTTTTGAGATAAGCGGCAGTCGCCCAAAGCTGGTCCCACTGCTGAGGATTGCTCGAATCGCGTATCATTGAAGTGTCCGAAGTTACTTCGCTGAGGGAATTGACCATATCCTCGTAAGCGGTATTTCCCGTTACGTTGTAGAGAAAGGCCGCTGCCATCATTTTCAGGTCCTTTCCCCTTAGTGTTGAGCCGCCGACCTCCTGCGTTGCGCTAAGCATCGGGTCAGGCAGGCCGTTTGCATAATTGTAAGCAGAAATCGCAGCGTCTCTGTATGTATCTGCCAAACTATTTAGTCCGGCGAGCATAAAGCAATTGGCCAGCATCGACGCGTTTGCGGCACTTGCCCAGGCCGCTATCGGCGTATTTCCTGCCTGGTACAGGATGTTGCTGCCGTTGGGATTATTAATTCCGTGACTGTATCCGTCTCCGTCGCGCAACCGCAGCCAGAAATCGACCTCGTTTCTCGCCTCATCGAGAATATCAGGTATGCCGTTGCCGCTTTCGGCAATTCCGAGATTGTCTTCAGGCAAATTACCATCTGTAAGAATAAAGGGCAGCAGCATATCGTATATGTCTGAGATATGCCCCAGGTGTCTGTCCCAGTCGGCCGCATCGGAATGCCCTCCGTATGCGTTGTTGTTCTGTCTGCCTGTTGAATAGGCGGCCCACTCGTCTTTTTTGTCCCAGACGTCGCTGCCGCTGGAAAAAGTGCCCCAGTCCGGATGAACAGGCGACATCGTAGTTATATAAACCCTCGTGCTTGTCGGTGAAACATAGGGAATATAAAGGGGTTTGCGAGGGACCGGCATCCCGGTGTAATTAGAATCCTGGCCGATACGCATATAAAAATAGCCGATTGTGCTTACCCTGAACGGCTCGAAATAAGCGTCGTTTTTAATTTCGAAATCTTCGCTGCAGCCGACGTCTTCTATCGCGACGCGGTATCTGCCCGGGGTATTAAAGCCGGTAAAATCGGCCTTCCATACGTTTGACATCGAGAAGTTATGCCAGCCCACGTCATTGTTGGAACTTGCCATCCAGAATTGGACAGTTCCGACCTGCTGTGAGGCGGTTGTATCCACGTTATAAATATAAACCTTCTTGCCGACAAACGACGAGTAGTCGCGCGCAAGGCCGTCACCCATCCATATAAACAAATCAACGGCTTTTACGGAGCTGTCCGCCAGATAGCCGACAATGTTCGTATGTATCGCTTCCGACCGGCTGCTGAATATATCAAAGGTAAGGCCCCGGCTGAGAACGTCGGAATTCGTATTGGCGTTTATTTCAATGGTATATGTCTTTCCCTGCCCCATCGGATAAGGCAGACGCAGATAAATCGTATGCTCCATTGTGTAATCATAAATGAAGTCGCTGCCGCTCCAGTCCATTTCCGCCATACCGTTGAGTTTTGATTTGCGGTAGCAGTTGGAGGGATTACGGCCGCTCGTGCCGTAATTTGAGTCAGCGGCGCATTTTATGACCCAGTTTCCCGTATTGACCGCATTTGTCGTATTCAGCCCGGTTCCGTAAAGCGTTTTATAATTATTGGCTGTTTGATGGTCTCCTGTAAAGGCAAGAGAGCCAAGGCCGTCATCGACAAAATTTACGTCGCCGTCCTTGAAATAGACCATAATGTAGTCCTTGTCGATGACCTTTATTTCGACAAGTTTGGCCGCGTATGCTTCAGTGGAGATAATGAGTGATAACAAAATCGAAATGATTAATAGCGTTCTTTTCATAATCCGCCTCTCCTTTGACCCCTCCCCCGAAAGTAATTAATCACCCTAAAACGATATTTCCCATGTCCACGGCTAAAAAACATATTTTCTCCGTGTTTAACAAGGTGTGATATCAATTATCTTACAAAAATCCGCCTTAACTGTCAAGTTTATTCCATTGAGGCCGTTTTTGGCTTAAAAACGAAGATTTACCACAAAGACACGAAAAAAACACAAAGATTCATTGATTTGACGTTGGTTTTTGGGCTAAAAATCCAAGTTGCTATTACTTGCCGTTAGTTGCTATCGCTTTTTGCTGAAATCCCGGCGTTCCGGGACTGAGAGTCCTTTTGTGAGAAAAACCGGTTGTTAAAGTTTTACGCGGCTTTGAGCTTGCTCTCCACGAAGTTTACAATCATTCCGACGGTAAATAAATCCGCGAACTTGCTCATTTCTGGATTTTTTGCAAATTCGGTTATATCCGTATGCGGCATCTTGGCCTTCAATTCAGCAAGGCCTTTGTCGGTAAGTTTCCCGTTACTGACAAACTCCGGATTATTCATCAGCGTTTCTGCTGGGAAAAGCTCCTCGCGCGGGATTTTTATTCCGAATGCCTTTTCCAGCCGGAACACAATATCGAGAAAATCGATTGACTCTGCACCGAGGTCGCCCATCAGCGTCGCCTCGGGTTTGACTTCATCATCATCCACGCCCAATGCATCGACCATTACCGTTTTTACCAGTTCAAAGACCTGCTCTCTATCCATCGCCATTTCAATTTATCTCCTGCATCCGCATTTTTTATATTTGCATCTTGATTTTTTATTTATTTTTTAAGCAATTCGAACCGTTTTTTCATTTCGCTGATAATTTTCGCGTCAATGGCGGCCATTGTCGAGTCCTTGTCGGCCAGGTTAAAATGCCTCAGGCCGAACCTCGCCTCGATGATTTGCTCGCTTCCTGATACGCCGACGCCCGTGAAGCTGCTTACGTTTTCCTCAATCGTTTTGGCCTCGACTGTGTATTCAATCTGCGTGCCCGGCGCCGCGAAGGTTTTATATTTAACATTTCTCGCCTCTTCGAGCAAGACCATACTGTGGGCAAAATCTTCAGTCACCCGGACGAGCCACGAGGCCGACTCAATCAGCCCTTCCAGAAGCAATACCCCAGGCAGGACCGGAAACGTCGGAAAATGGTCGCCCAAGTATTCTTCAGCCAGCGAAACGCTTTTAATCGCTTTAAGCCGTTTGCCGTTTTCAATCTCAATGATTTTGTCTATAAGTATAAATCTCATTCTTGATTCGTTATCCGCCAATAATTACGGCAATTGTAACCATCGACCGGATTTTTTCCAGCTTTTTTTATGCGGCTTGAAAATGACGCTGCCCCAAAGACGGATATCATCGGTTCTTGATTAATCCGGAATCGATTTGTATAATTGATGTTTTTGAAAGGAAAGACCGTGAAAAAGATAAGCAATCCAGCGCCAAACACCCTCATCACACGCCGAAATTTTATTACAGGAGCCGCCTCGACGATTGCCGGCTTCACAATCCTGCCCCGCTATGTCCTTGGAGGCACGGCCTTGAAGCCGCCCAGCGAAAAGCTCAATATCGCCGCCGTCGGCATAGGCGGTATGGGCAAAAGCAACCTCGCGGCCTGCGAAGAAGAAAATATAGTCGCGCTTTGCGACGTGGACTGGGGTTTTGCGGGGGAGGTATTTCAGAAATATCCCAATGCGGCCAAATACAAGGATTTCCGCGTAATGCTCGAAAAGCAGAAGGATATCGACGCCGTCATCGTCGCGACGCCTGACCATACTCACGCCGCCGTCGCTATGATGGCAATCAAGATGGGTAAGCACGTTTACGTCCAAAAGCCGCTTACCTGGTCGATTGAGGAGGCCAGAAAACTCACCGAGGCCGCACGCGAGCACAAGGTCGCCTCACAAATGGGTAATCAGGGCCACTCGAGCGAGGAGATTCGCGTTCTGTGCGAAATGATTCAGGCAGGCACGATTGGCAACGTCCGCGAAGTTCACGCTTGGACGGACAGGCCGCTTTGGATTCAAGGTATTGCCAGACCGACTGAAACGCCTAAAGTCCCTGAGAATCTTGACTGGGACCTGTGGTTAGGGCCTGCGCCAACGCGGCCGTATCATCGCTATTATCACCCGTTTGCGTGGCGCGGCTGGCTGGACTTCGGAACTGGCGCATTGGGCGACATGGGCTGTCACATAATGGACAATGCGTTTTGGGCGCTGAAATTAGGCCATCCGACTGCTGTCGAGGCATACGGCTCTCATCGGGTTGTAAAGGACTGGGAAAAACTGGAAAACAAGGAGACCTGGCCCGATGCCTCGATTGTCCGCTATGAGTTTCCCGCCCGCGGCAATATGCCGCCGATGAAACTGACCTGGTATGACGGCGGCCTCAAGCCCCCGCGGCCGGCGGAACTGGAAAAAGAGCGAAACGTCGGGGCAAACGGCGTCATATTCATCGGCGATAAGGGCGCAATAATGGACAACCGCATAATTCCCGAATCGAAAATGACGGAGTTCCCCCGCCCGCCGAAAACAATACCGCGTATAACCGGCACGCACGAGCAGAACTGGATTGACGCCTGCAAAGGCGGCCCCCCCGCCTGCTCGAATTTCGATTACGCAGGTCCGCTGACCGAGACGGTTTTACTGGGCAATATCGCCCTGCGGACGGGCAGCCGAATCGAGTGGGACGGCCCCAATATGAAAATCACCAATATACCCGAAGCAAACGAAATGCTTGGCCGCAGATATCGCGAGGGCTGGACGCTATAGGTTCTTGTGTTAAGGAAAAAACTATGACCGGCAAAAAGAGCTGTCGTATCTCGCGGCGTGATTTTGTCAAAGGCGCCTGCTCACTGTCGGCTTTCGCCATCGTCCCGCGATTTGTTTTGGCCGGAGCCGGCGAGACGCCGCCCAGCGAAAAGATTAATATCGCCTGCATAGGCGTCGGCGACCAGGGCGTAAGGGTAATGAACGAGTACTTGAAAATGCCCGAGGTCCGCATAGTGGCCGTCTGCGACGTTAATCAGTCGGGCATTTATCCCGGCAATCAGACCAAGGGGCGAGAGCCGGCTAAGGCAATCGTCGAGAAGTTTTACGCCGAACAAAGCCCTGCCGGCTCATATAAAGGTTGCGCGGCTTTCAATGATTATCGCCAGATGCTTGCCGAACTGAAGGATTTCGACGCCGTTTTAATCGCCACACCCGACCATACCCACGCCGTTATCTCGATAGCCGCAATGCAGGCGGGCAAACACGTCCACTGCCAGAAACCCCTGACGCATTCGGCTTTTGAGGCCCGACAGCTCGCAGAGGCGGCGAAAAAATACAAGGTCGCGACACAGGTTTTTACTGCCATTCAGGCATCGGAATCCACGAGGCAACTGTGTGAATGGATTTGGGCAGGTGCCATAGGGCCTGTCCGCGAGGTGCATAACTGGTCAAACCGGCCTGTCTGGCCTCAGGGACTTGAGAGGCCGAAAGATACGCCTCCCGTGCCTGAGGGCCTTGACTGGGATTTGTGGCTTGGGCCTGCGCCATACCGACCTTATCATCCTGCATATCACCCGTTTAATTGGCGCGGCTGGCTCGATTTCGGAACGGGCGCTCTCGGCGATATGGGCTGCTACAGTTTCGATACGATTTTCCGCGTCCTGAAACTCAAAGCCCCCGAAAGCGTTCAGGCCGTCTCCAGCGGCGTCAATACCGAAACGTATCCGAATCAATCGATAGTCACATATAAATTCCCTGCAAGAGGCGATATGCCGCCCGTAACGCTCATCTGGTACGACGGCGGACGCAAGCCGAAAAGACCTCCCGAACTCGAAGCAGACAAGGAATTCGGCGAAGGCAACGGCGGAATACTTTTCGTCGGTGATAACGGCAAAATACTCTGTGATTTCCAGGGAACTAATCCCAGAATCATACCCGACTCAAAAATGCAGGCCTATAAGCCGCCTGCACCTACGCTTCCCCGCTCAATCGGACATAACCAGGAATGGTTCCGCGCCTGCAGAGGCGGCGAGCCGGCAGGGGCAAATTTCGAAATCGCAGGCCCAATTACGGAAACCCTTATGCTCGGCAACGTCACATTAAGATTCAAAGAACCTATAAAATGGGACAGCCCCTCCCTAAAAGTAACTAACATCCCCGAGGCCAACAAGTACCTCCGCCGCGATTACCGCCAGGGCTGGACTTTGTAGTTGCAACAAAAAGCGGGTTTGGGTAGTATATTCAGTGTGTTTTTAAATCGGCGGCTTTAGGGGTATGGTGGTTTTTTATCAATTTTTTTAATTGAAAAGGACAACGATGAGTAAAAAGATGCAAACAAAAGGGCTAAATAGACGAGAGTTCATAAAAACAACCGCGGCAACGGGGGCGGGGCTGATTTTCTCGCCGATGATTATGGCGCAAACCGAGACGGCCCAGAAAACCGACGACATTAACGTCGCGATTATAGGGGTAGGAGGCCAGGGCAGAATCCTGCTCGAATCGGCGGTCAAAATACCAGGCGTCCGCTTCAAGGCCCTGTGCGATATATGGACCAACTGGAACCAGAAGAACCAGTCGAAGTTTTTGAAGGCCTATAATCACGAGCACAACGTTTATGCTGACTACAAGGAAATGCTCGATAAAGAAAAAGACCTTCAGGCGGTCATTATTGCCACGCCTGATTTTGTTCACGCCGAGCAGACCGTCGCCTGCCTCAAGGCGGGGCTTCACGTTTACTGTGAAAAAGAAATGTCAAATACATTGGAAGGCGCAAAGCAAATGGTCGCGGCCGCAAAGGAAACAGGCAAACTCCTGCAGATAGGCCATCAGCGACGCAGCAATCCCCGTTATATACACTGTTACGAAAAACTCATAAAAGAAGCATCAATTCTCGGCCGTCTCACGACGATAAACGGCCAGTGGAACCGCTCGGTGCAGGCCCCTCTGGGCTATCCGAAAGATACCGCTATCGACGAGGCCACGCTTAATAAGAACGGATTCAAATCGATGGAGCAATTCTGCAACTGGAGATGGTATAAAGGCCTCGGCGGCGGCCCGATAGTTGACCTCGGCTCGCACCAGATTGATATTTATAACTGGTTCTTAGGCGCATCGCCCAAGTCGGTTGTCGCAAGCGGCGGGACCGATTACTATGACAAGAAAGACCACGAGTGGTACGATACCGTTATGGCCGTTTATACTTACGAGACACCAAAAGGCCCCGTCAGGGCGTTTTACCAGACAATCACTACCAATAGCTGTCAGGGCTATTTCGAGACGTTTATGGGCGAAGACGGCACATTAGTTATTTCCGAATCGGAAGGCAGAGGACAGGCCTATCGTGAAAAAAGGGCGCCTGAATGGGACAAATGGGTCAAGCAGGGCTATCTGCTGGCGCCTCCCGAAAAGAAGGAAGAACCGGAAGCGGCAGCGGGAGTACTCGCGGACGTGCGGGAATCACCCACGCCGGAAGAATACAAGCTGCCCGTGGAATTGAAGGACCCCTATCACAAACCGCATCTTGAAAACTTCTTTAACGCAATACGCGGCAAGGAAAAACTGAACTGTCCCGCCGAGATTGGCTACGAGGCGGCTGTTACCGTTTTGAAGGTAAACGAGGCGGTCGAGGCAAACTGCAAGCTTGACTTTAAGACCGAGGAGTTTAAGATTTAACGCACGAAAGGGATTTTGAGCGTTGAAAAAAGAACTGATAGCCAAATCGCTTGTTCTGTTGGCAATTCTGGCGGGTGTCTGTCTTGCCGCCGCGGAGCAAAAGCTCGGCGACGTTACTACCGGCAGCCGGACAACGGCTATCCA
>CAYLXJ010000077.1:8677-9050 GCA_964387385.1 uncultured Pirellulales bacterium | reverse complement strand
GATATTAATGAACCCCTTGTGATTTATCCCAGCGGAATCGAGGCCTCGCGTCAATTTATCTCTGCGTCTTATATAGCTGCATATTTTGACAAGGCCGCCCTTATGGCCGCAGTATCGAACGGCGACATCGAAATTACCGTTGCAGGAAAGCTAAAATCGGGCCGGTACTTCTACGGGTCAAATACAGTCAGAATAATCGCCCGCTGAAATCGATTACCATTCAGACCGGTCTAATACTTAAAAAACCTGTATAAAACGCAAATTTTTTCAAAAAATCGTGAAAAATCACAAAAAAAGTGTAACGCGGGAGTGGTTTTCGGGACTTTTCTTGTAGAAAGCGGTCGACGGGCACCCACACCCGGCCGCTTCAAAA
>CAYLXJ010000077.1:0-8667 GCA_964387385.1 uncultured Pirellulales bacterium | reverse complement strand
AAATTGAAAATTGCCCGCTGCGACTCGGCGGTGTCGTCCGGCAAAACTCGTTGTCTCGCCGCGACGGGCCGAGGTCGAACTGAGGGTCGGCTGCCTGAGCCGATGGGTAGGTCAGGCATCGCCGACCCTTTCTTTTTTGACAGGTTGCGTTAATCGTCTTTCGGTTGCGCGACTCGTCTCGTAAATCGTCTAACGGTTGCGTTTTTTATGACGATTAACGATTTACGCAACCTAACGAGCCGCGCAACCGCAACCATAAAACGTTCAGTTCGGTGTTGCTTTAGCAAACGGGGGGACTATAATCTCATCAATCTCGTAGCACGGGCTTCCAGCCCGTACAGGCATGGCCAAGATGGCCGTGCTACCAGGTTGATTTCAGGAAAGGAGCTTTTATGCAGTTTGGAACGGCGGACATAGTTGTCTTTGTGGCATTTGTCGCGACTGTGCTGATTGTCGGCATAAGCAAAAGCAGGCACGAAAAAACAGGCGAGGACTACTTTTTAGCCGGACGCGGGCTTGTATGGTGGCTGATTGGCTTTTCGCTGATTGCCGCAAACATATCAACCGAGCAATTTGTCGGTATGAGCGGTAACGCCGCAAGCCACGTCGGCCTCGCGATTGCCAGCTACGAGTGGATGGCTGCCATCACACTCGTCGTGATTGCCTTTGCGTTTTTACCCTATTTCCTCAAGGCCGGTATTTACACGATGCCAGAATTTCTCGAATACCGCTTCAGCTCGGCCGCAAGAACCCTTATGGCCGCTATGACTATGCTGATTTACGTCCTGCTTGTCGGGGCCGTGACCTATTCCGGCGCACTGACGATGCGAACGCTGGCCGGCAAGATGGGCTATAACATTCCCCTATTGACCGGCTCGCTCGCTATCGGCCTTATCGCGATGATATACGTCGTCGCGGGAGGCCTAAAGGCATGCGCCTGGGCCGACCTCATTCAGGGCAGCGCCCTGATATTGGGCGGCGGCTTTATTATGTGGTTTGCGTTCGACAAGCTCGGCGCGGCGACCGAGGCGGCCCGTATCGTTGACGTGCGCAGCGGAGCGGTAGCCATCGAGGCCCTGAAGGAAAACGTCGGGGCAGTCGAGCGATTCTGGGAATTGAACCGCGTCCGTATGAATATGTATCTGCCGAAGACCGACAACGTCCTGCCCTGGACCGCACTGCTTCTGGGTTTGTGGATTCCCAATTTTTACTACTGGGGCCTAAATCAGTATATCACGCAACGAACCCTCGGCTCGGTCTCGCTCGCACAGGGACAAAAGGGCATCGTTTTCGCGTCATTTTTGAAGCTCCTGATACCGCTTGTGATTGTCATACCCGGAATTATCTCGTTTAACCTGTTTTTCGGCGATATGCAGCTCGAGGCCGCACGCGACAACGCCCCGCTGATTGCCAAATACCTCAAGGCCAATCCGCAAACCCAGTTAGTCGATGTTGTCCAGTCGCCCGCCGATGAGGCCGTCGCGCAGTGGCAGCCCGGCCGGTTTATGCTGGCGATATATGAAAGCGATTCCTATCTCAAGCAGGTAAAGGTCGGCAACCCATACGTATTGCCTTTAAGTCAGGCAACTTTTGACAAAACTGCAATAAAAGAATACACGGTCTTTAAGACAGACGATAAATCGCTTGCAAGCACCTTCCCCTCGCTTTATGAGGAGGTGCAGGCCTATAACGAGAAAACCGAACAGGCCGCCAAGACCGCCGGTAAACTTGTAACAACCGAAAAACTCACCGCCTACAAATACGACACCGCGCTTGCCCAGCTTTTAGGCAACGTGCTTCCGCAGAAAGTCGGGCTTGTGGGGTTTGTATTGGCGGCCTTATTGGGGGCGGTGGTCAGCTCGCTTGCCGCGATGCTCAACGCCGCATCGACGATTTTCACAATGGATATTTATAAAAAGTTGATTAGCCCCCAGGCCTCGCAGGAGGCGGTTGTACTCATCGGTCGGCTGATGGTTGTAGTTTTCGCGGTTTTGGCCGTGATACTCGCCCCGCAGTTGGGCAATCCGAAAATCAGCAACAGCATTTTCACGATTATTCAGGAAAGCCAGGGACTGCTCAGCCCCGGCGTGCTTGCGGTGTTCGCATTCGGCCTTGCCGTCCGCAGGGCACCGCGTCTTTGCGGTATCGTCGGCCTTCTGACCAACATCATCGCATACACCGCACTGAAATTCGCCGTCCCCTCGATACAGTTCCTCAATCGTATGGCGATTTGTTTCGCGCTTGTCCTGATTGTGATGTCGCTTATCACATTGATTAAGCCGATGCGCGAGCCGATGCGGTTCGAGCTTAAGACCACGATTGACGTAAAATCATCAAAAGGCGCCGCAATCGCGGGCGTTTTCGTTGTTTTACTGACGCTGCTGCTGTATTTGCTGTTCAGCCCGCTTATGTTCGCTAAATAATGGATACACAGACAAAAGGACAATTCGAGGCGACGGTGCTGTTCAATAAGCCCCTGCGCAAATGCTTCTACCGAATAGGCCTGCAGTTTACAGGCGCGGGCGCCGAGGCGTTCGCCAGGGCAAGGCCGGGACAATTCGCACAGTTCGATATCTCGACCGTCGCTTTGCCTGCGCCCGAAGCGATACCTGACCATTTGAAAGACATCGCCGCCAAACAAATCCTTTTGCGCAGGCCCTTCAGCTTCGCAAGGGTCGCAAAAGAAAAAACCGGCACTGTCGTTGAAGTCGTTTACTGTGTGCTGGGACCTGCGACGCTGCGAATGATGACATTAGCCAAAGGGCAGTCGGTCAGCGTCATCGGCCCCCTCGGCAACGGCTTCCCGATTCCGCAGGGCAAGAAAAAAGCGATTTTAGTCGCGGGCGGAATGGGTTCGCCGCCTTTGGAGCATCTGGCGCAGGTGTTGACGACCGAATCGCCGAAACTCGACGTAATTGCGTTTGCCGGGGCAAAAACGAAAGACGATTTGCCTTTCGAAAAACCTCTCGATAATCTTTCGCGGGAGATTGGCTTCTGGCTTGGCGAGTTCGCACGATACAGCATCAATTCTTTCGTAGCTACAGATGACGGCTCAGCCGGCTTCAAGGGCTTTGTAAGCACCTGCCTGCTCGACTGGCTCAAACAGGATAATATCAATCCCGCAGAGATAATCATTTACGCCTGCGGGCCCAGGGCGATGCTGGCGAGTATCGCCAAAGTAGCCGCCGATAAAAGAATCGACTGCCTTGTCAGTATGGAAGAGATGATGGCCTGCGGCATAGGGCTTTGCCAGAGCTGCGCCGTCAAATGCAAGGCCGACGATACTGGCGAGCATTACAAACTCTGCTGCAAAGACGGCCCTGTCTTTGACGCAAAAAACGTTGTCTTTTAATTCCTGCCGCTAAGACACAAAGACAAACCACAGACTTGTCCTCCAAAGCGATAGCGAAAGAGGGATTACACAGATTTCACTGATTTTTTCTTTTTTGCTTTTCTTCTCTGCGTTCTCAGCGTGCTCTGCGGTGAATTCCTTGTGTGTTTTTTCGCGGCTATTCTTTGATGACGACGTTACCGCTGCCTGCGGTGATTTTGCCGATTTTGAAGACCTTTTCGCCGTAGGAGGTTAATTTTTCGGCGATTGAGTCGGCGAAGTCCTCGGCGACAACGAGGATAAAACCGATACCCATATTGAATACGCGGAACATTTCCTCCTCCTCAACCGGGCCTTTGTCGGCTAAGAATTTGAATATGGCAGGC
This sequence comes from uncultured Pirellulales bacterium, assembly GCA_964387385.1. Lineage (GTDB taxonomy): Bacteria > Planctomycetota > Phycisphaerae > Sedimentisphaerales > Anaerobacaceae > Fen-1362. The sequence continues at coordinate 4,950 of CAYLXJ010000077.1, read as the reverse complement.
ATTTGCCAGGCGGATTTTTTCAGGATTGCGTCGCAATCGCAAGGAAGGACGCGCGGGATATTGCCGGGGAGACCTGCCCCTGTTATATGGGCCATACCGTGAATGACTTTTTTGACCTTGTATTGTGAAATGAGTTTGATAATGGGCCTGACGTAAATTTTCGTCGGCTCTAACAGGACGTCGCCTAACAATCGGCCGTCGAGCTCGGGGATATTGTCCGTCGGCTGGAATTTATTGACCTTAAAGCAGATATTGCGGGCCAGGGCGTAGCCATTACTATGCAGACCTGACGACGCGAGCCCCAAAATCACGTCGCCTTTGCGGACGTTTTTAATACCAGTGATGATTTTTTTGCGTTCGACGACGCCGACGGCAAAACCGGCCATATCGAAATCGTCCTGCTTATACGTATCCGGCATTTCAGCCGTCTCGCCGCCAATCAGGGCGCAATCCGCGATTCGGCAACCCTTGGCGACCCCCTTGACCATTTCCGCAACGACGTGCGGGTCGAGCTTGTGCAGGGCGATATAATCAAGGAAAAACAACGGCTCCGCCCCCAAAACAAGCATATCGTTGACGTTCATAGCAACAAGGTCGATTCCGACTGTGTCGAAGCGGTTCATCGCCGAGGCAAGAAGCACCTTGCTGCCCACGCCATCGGTGCAGGCAACAAGAACGGGGCTTTTATAGTTTTTCTTAAAAAGCCGTTCGTCGTAATCGAGGCGGAAAAGCCCTGCGAAGCCCCCTTTTAGCTCCATAACCCTCGGCCCGAACGTGCTTGCCACGTGTGGGTAAATGAGGTCTTCCATCTGGTCGCTGGCGTCAATATCAACACCTGAAGATGTGTATGTAAGGTATTTAGCCATAAACACTTATAACTTTTAGGTGGTTAAAATGCCGGTTCAGCTTTTAAAATCCGAAACTCTAAATACTAAATCCGAAACAAACACCAATTTTCAAAATTCAAAACGGCTCACGCCCACTGTTTTGGTCATTTGCGCATTAGGATTTTGAATTTGTTTAGAATTTAGGGTTTAGTGCTTCGAATTTCAAGCAGATTCTTACTGCATATCTTCGAACATTCTCATCTGGTAATGCTCGAGCGCAAATTTCGTTACCGCCACATCGACCGGAATCCTGTATTTACCGGTCCAGCAGGCAGTGCAATAGTGATCTGCGGGGAAGGCGGCGCAGGAGAGGAGGCCGTCAATTGACATATAGCCGAGAGATTCGACATTGAGGAAGTCGCGGATTTGCTCGATTGTCTTGTTGGCAGCGATGAGTTCCTCTTTGGTGGGAAAGTCGATGCCGTAAAAACAGGGGAAGCGAATGGGCGGGCAGCTAACCCGCATATGTATTTCTTTTGCGCCTGCGTCGCGGAAGGCCTTTATTTTGCCCTTGGTGGTGGTGCCGCGGACGATTGAATCATCGACGACGACGATGCGTTTGCCGGCTATGACTTCCTTGATTGGTGCAAGCTTGATTTTGACGGTGAGTTCGCGGAGTTTCTGGTCGGGGTCGATAAACGTCCTACCGACGTAGTGGGAACGAACCATACCCATATCGAAAGGTATGCCGGACTTTTCTGAGAAGCCGATAGCGGCTGATGTTCCGGAGTCAGGGATAGGCACAACGACGTCGGCTTTGACGGGGTGCTCGATAGCTAATTGCCGGCCTAATTTTTTTCTGAATTCGTGAACGTTTTCGCCGAAAATGAAGCTGTTTTGCTTGGCAAAGTAAATGTGCTCGAAGAAGCAGTGAGCGGGCTTGATTGAGCCGGGCTTTACGAAGAACCGGCTGGACAGCCCGTTTTTATTAAGCGTAACGATTTCGCCCGGCTCGACCTCGCGGACGAATTTGGCGTCGATGGCGTCCAGCGCACAGGTTTCGCTTGCGACGGCGTATGCGCCGTCGGCTGTTTTGCCTATGCAGAGAGGGTGAATTCCGTATGGGTCGCGCGCGGCATCAATATGGTCGGGGAACAGAAATAATAAGCAATAAGAACCCTGTAAATGATTGAGGACGTGACCGAGGGGGTCGGGTTTTGCGACGTGGGTGGGCTTGGCCAATAAGTGTGCGATGATTTCAGTATCGGTAGTTGATTTGAATATGCTGCCGTATGCCTCGTATTCGTCGCGCAACAAGCCGGCGTTTATGAGGTTGCCGTTGTGTGCGATGGCACATTGGCCTCGCGAATACTCGACGAAAAACGGCTGACTGTTGACTGCCTTCGATGAGCCGGTGGTCGAGTATCGGACGTGGCCTATGGCGATGGGATTGGCCAGCTTATTCAGTATTTCCGAACCGGAGCGGAAGACCCGCTGGACGGTGCCCATACCGGTATAGACCTGAATCATATCGCCATTGCTGGAGGCGATTCCCGCGGATTCCTGTCCGCGATGCTGCAGGGCGAACATACCATAAAAGGTTTTCTGCACGGCGTCAGCATCGCCGTAAATTCCGAACAGGCCGCAGTTTTCCTTCTTTCCGCACATAAAATCCGCCTTTGGCAGAGAAAATTCGCTTTCGTGAAGCATCGAGAATACCCCTGGAAACAAGCCATCGCACGCGATGGCAAAGGAATAGTTTACCTAAACCCGCCAATAAAATCAAGTCCTTCAACTTGGTTTGACTTCGCTCACCACAGGTCGCTCCCCTGCTTACGAATTGCAGGGGCAGGCAGGACAGGGTCAGAAACGACTTTATATTTACGCCGGCGGAGTGATTTTGGTTGAAGTTTATATGCGCAAATAAATCAATTCTGGGATGCGGCGAATTGGCGGCGTGGTCAGCGGCCGATTATGCGGATAGTATCAGAGCCGAAGAAGTATTGGCCCGTTGTAAGCTGACCGACAACGTTTACATGCACTTCGCCATTTTCATCGACGGCATTTGTCAGTTCGGGGTTATCGAACTCGGCAATAACGGCAATACCCTGTCTGCCTCGCTGCTGAATATTCTGGCTGGCTGCTTCGATTTCGCCCGGGTAAAGCAGCAGTTTCATTCCGGTATCGATTCGCTCTGCGGTTATATCTGCAGGCAAAGAAATTGTTGCCGTTATTTTTTTAGGTGCTTTACGTCCGTTGATTGTCCTGGGCGTTACCTCCATTGTTCCTTCTTTCGGCTCAATAACGGTTATCACAACCTCGTTCGGCTCGGAATCCTCAAAGCCATCATTAACAGTTAACGAGATAACGTGCTGGCCGACAGGCAGCTCTATTGTCGGGTCAATCCCGCTTGTATCGTATGTCTCACCGCCGATTGACCAGGTCCAAAAGTATGTCAGCTCATCGCCATCCTCGTCGTAAGAGCCGCTTCCGTTAAGTGTTACTTCCGCAAAACCATCAATCCAGGCATACGCTGCATCATTCTGCCCAGCTTCGGCAACCGGCATAGTGTTTGATTTAGTGATTGATTGACATTCGTAAGCCCCTATATCGATTCTGCCGTCCATTACACGGGGCTTGCCGTCTAAATCTGTCTCGTTCGGCTCAGGCATGTAATCCGGGTCGCCGGCGTTTATGCAGGGCGAATCCGGGAGCAAATGATAATCGCTGTTTTGAGGGTCAGCAAAACAGGGGTCCGCCTGAATATTGCCTTGAATCCCTGTAAGGTCAAACGAATTAACTCCGTATGAAAAAGAATAATTATAAACGTTATTGAAAAGGTTATTGTATTTGATTAAAGATATTCTCTGACTCTCCAGATTATTATGGTAAGATAGCTCTATCCCATACCTGAAATTCGAGATAACATTATTTAGAACTAAAGGCAGCTCTTTATTCGTTCGATACTCTATGCCAGATCCGACATAGGAAGGGCCCTTCCCGATTATTGTATTGTTTCTGACTATTGGATTCATTCCTTCAGCAGCCGATTGAACATAAAAGTACACTCCGGTCAGGGCTTCAATGATATTATTTTCTATCAGTGGATATACTATTTCATGCATGTAGGGCACAAAAATGTCTATACCTATACCGCTGACATTAATTATACAATTGCTGACATTAGGAGAATAAGATGTATAATTAACATTTTGCCCGACTCTGATTCCCGTACTGCCAAATATACTAAACCCGAGTATGCCTCCATCGGAGGCGATGATAGTCGGTACCGTGGTTACTTTAGCACGAATTATCGTCGCCTTGACTATCGACGGATTATCCGGGTTAATGCTGGTAAGGGTAAAATTTTTGCCTTTGAAATCAATATTCTCCGTGTATTCGCCGGGTAACACCACAACCTTATCTCCCACGACGGCAACATTCATGGCTTCCTGAACTGAATCGAAGGGGCGCCGATCGGACCCGTTTTCACAGGGATCGCTTATATTCGGATTGTTTGGACCGGGATCGTTGAGAGCGTTGTCGTCAACATAAATAGTTACAGCCTGACAGGTTGCAGCAATTAAAAATATCGCAACGCCGGAAAAGATATGTCGCATAGTTCATCCCCCTTAGCTCCGGGATTTCCCCTATATAAATTTTAGAACTGAATCTCTCCAAATGCAAACGCAAAAACATAAATAATATTCCCTTTGCCAGAGGGCCTTGACGAGACAGTTTTCGGGGTAAATTTTGCTAAGATTCGGAAGGATACATAAAATCGGGTATTCGGCGGATTTTGCCGGTTTTTTCGACGCAGGCGAGAACACTTGTGCCCTCGGCTAAGAGTTCGCCGGTTGAGGGGCGTGTGAGCTTGTAAGAGTGCTCGACCTTGCTGGCGGAAACGTTAGTGCAGGCGGTCAGCAATTCGAGCTTCTCATCGTATAAAGCAGGTCTGCGGTATTTGATATTCAGCTCGGCTATGACGAAAAAGACGCCTTCGGCTTCGAGGTCCTTGTAGGCAAGGCCGTTGGCACGCAATAGCTCCGTGCGGCCCATCTCGAAATAGACGGGATAGATACTATGGTGGACGACGCCGCCCTGGTCGGTCTCGTTATAACGG
>CAYLXJ010000076.1:5687-9134 GCA_964387385.1 uncultured Pirellulales bacterium | reverse complement strand
CGGACCAGTAGAAAAGGAATTATTGACGCCGACGGGCGCAGCGATTCTGACAACGGTTGCGGAAAGTTTCGGGGCGATGCCTGAAATGAAAATCGAGTCCGTCGGCTACGGCGCGGGAATGATGGATTGCGAGCAGTTTCCCAACGTCGTGCGTCTGATTCTGGGCGAAGTTGCGGACAAATCGGCGGCGACGGCTGACAGCGTATGCCTGCTTGAAACGAACATCGACGACGTAAGCGGCGAGGTGGTCGCCTCCGCTATGGACAAGCTGCTCGGCGCGGGCGCTTTAGACGTTTTTACAACTGCTATAACAATGAAACAAAACCGCCCTGCTACTAAATTATCGGTCATTTGCGAGATAAAAGACACAGGCAGGGTCGAACAAATCATTTTTGAGGCGGGGCTGACTTTCGGGATTCGAAGGCAGATTTTGCAGAGGAGCAAATTGGCGAGGGAATTCGTTACGGTTACGACGCAGTTCGGGGACATACAAGTCAAGGTCGGCAGATACAACGGCAAGGTCGTCAACGCCAAGCCGGAGTTCGCGGATTGCGCCCGCGCCGCGGAAAAACACAACGTCCCAGTTCAGCGAGTCCGTGACGCGTCTATCAGGGCTTACACAGAAAAGAAATAAAATCACTTCACAAGCGATTTCAGTGAATCGGCGGTGCTGACGTTTATGATGTTTGCTTTCCGGTTGATGCGGCGCATAAGGCCTGTGAGGACCTTGGCGGGGCCGATTTCGTAAAACGTTTCGATGCCGTCGGCGAGGAGTCGCTCGACGCACTTTTGCCAGAGAATCGCCTGGGTAAGCTGTTTCGTCAAACCATCCCTGATTTGCGAGGCCGATTCGTAATACTCGGCGTTGATATTAGCGATTGTTTTTACATTACCCGGCTCGGCGATTTGGGTATCGTCCAGCGCGATAGCAAGCCCTTTCGCTGCAGGGGTCATCATTTCCGTATGAAACGCTCCCGCGACTTCGAGGCGGATTACCTTCATCGCGCCGTATTTTTCGGCTAATTTTTCCGCACGCTCGCACGCCGCCTTGGCGCCGCTTATCGCGATTTGGCCGGGGCAGTTAAAATTGACGGGTGCGAGGAGTTCGCCTTGCGACGCTTCCTTGCACAACTCTCTCGTTTTTTGCTCGTCGAGGCCGATGATTGCGACCATCCCGCCGCCCATCGAGTCAGCCGCCGCCTGCATCGCCTTGCCTCGCAATTTAACTAAATTAAGGGCATCCTCAAAATTAATTATGCCTGCGGCATACAATGCAGTATATTCGCCCATACTAAGGCCGGCAGTAACATCGGGTTTTAATGACGTGGTCGTCCGTATCACCTCCAGAATCGCAGCCGAGACGGTAAATATCGCCGGCTGAGACATTATAGTCGTATTCAATTGCTCCGCAGGCCCCTCGAAGCAAATCTTCGCCAAATCAAAGCCGGCAACTACATTAGCTTTCTCAAATACCGCCTTTGCCTGCGGAAACTGCTCCACGACATCTTTTCCCATTCCGACAAACTGCGCACCCTGCCCCGGAAATAGAAACGCTGTTTTCATTTATAGTCCCTTTTCAGTGTTTTGTATAAAACATCCAGTATTCAAAACCGAAATGTTTATCGCAGAAAAAAGTTACTTTGTCAAATCATTGGAGTAACGGGTCGAAATTTTAACTTGAAATCCTCATCAAATCTATCATACTATCATCTAAAACTTAACCAAATATATTCTTGTGATTGTGAGGAGACAATAAAAATGGCAGACAAGAAGGCGGACTTGGCGGGGCCGGGTATTGGCGATTATGCAGAACTGGAAAAAATCCTTCCGCAGGATTACGCGTCGCTATTGAATCCTAAAGAGACGCAGCTTGCGATTTACGCGGCAAAAGATTACATCGAGAAAAACCTCTGCAAACAGCTTAACCTGATTCGGGTAACCGTCCCGCTGATTGTGGACGTGGAAAGCGGAGTCAACGACTATCTCGACAGGGACGGTTCACGGACGCCTATCGGGTTTCACATATCAAACGACCACAACAAAAATCCCATCGACGCCCAGGTCGTCCAGGCGGCAACCAAGTGGAAACGCACGGCACTTAAGCAATTCGGTATGAAGGTCGGGGAGGGCCTGCTTACCGATATGCGGGCCGTGCGAAAAGATTACTTCCTCGACCACGACCATTCCGCATACGTTGACCAGTGGGACTGGGAATTGGCAATAACAAAAGAGCAGCGAAACCTGAAGTTTCTCAAAAAAGTCGTGGAAAAAATCTGGAAGGTCATCAAAGGCGCCGAAAACCACGTGCAGAAACTGTTTCCGCAGCTCAAGACCGACAAATACCCCGACCTGCCGGACAAACTGACCTTTATTCACGCCGAGGACATACTCGAAAAATATCCAGACCTGCCGCGCAAGCAGCGAGAGACAAAAATCGTCCAGGAATACCCGGCTGTTTTCATTTTCGGAATCGGCTGGACGCTCAAGGACGGCTACCCGCACGAATTAAGGGCAGCTGACTATGACGACTGGGTGACCGATACGTCGTCTGAAACAGGAAAAGACACACACGGTCTTAATGGCGACATCCTCGTCTGGAACCCCGTCACAAAACGCAGGCATGAGCTGACGAGTATGGGTATCCGCGTCAACGCCGAGACGCTTAAAATACAGCTTGAAATGACCAACCAGACGCATTTTATGAAAATGCCCTATCATCAGGGCGTTCTGTATGACCACCTCCCGCTCAGCATCGGCGGCGGCATAGGACAATCACGCACGTTTATGATTCTGCTCAAAAAGGCGCATCTCGGCGAGGTCTCGGCCACTGTCTGGCCAAAAGTCCTCAAAGATATGTGCCATAAGAAAAATATTCATGTCATCGATTAACGGAGATAAGGATATGTCTGAAAAACGTTTAGCGGTGGTAACAGGGGCTGCGAGGGGAATCGGCAGGGCCATTGTTTTGGAGCTATTGAAGCAGGGACGCATTGTGGCGGGGCTGGACCTCAACGCGGAGCAGCTCAACGAGCTTGAGTCGGTCTGCAAGGAAAAAGGGTACGAAGTAATAACAAAATGCGTCGATATTACAAATACCGAGAAACTAACCGAAGTCCTCGAGGAGCTTGCCAACCAGTTGGGCGGCATCGGTATTCTGGTCAATAACGCAGGCATAACCCGCGACAAGTTAATGATTCAGATGGACGACAGCGATTTCGACAAGGTAATTGCGGTAAACCTGCGCGCGGCGTTTGTGGCCACGCGTGTGGCAGCACGCTCGATGGTGCGTAACAAGTTCGGCAGGATTATCAGCATAAGCTCAGTCGCGGGCGTAATAGGACAAGCCGGCTCCACCAATTACGCGGCGAGCAAGGCGGGTCTTATCGGTATGACCAAGTCAATCGCACGGGAAATCGGCAAGAAGAATGTAACTGCCAACTGTATCGC
>CAYLXJ010000076.1:4875-5677 GCA_964387385.1 uncultured Pirellulales bacterium | reverse complement strand
GTATTGTCCGATATGGTCAAGGAGGCAGCAATGCAGGTAATACCCGTCAAACGGTTCGGCACAGTCGATGACGTAGCCCGCGCGGTCGCGTTTCTGGCTTCCGACGACGCGGGCTACATCACAGGTCAGGTCATCTGCGTTGACGGCGGAATGGCTATGTAATCCAATAAGGGCTTTGCGGTTTAAGTTTTTTACGAAACCTTAAAAATTTCTCAAAAAAAGGGTTGTTTACAAAGGCGGGGGCGGTTATTATATTAGCCGAATGTTACGGCGATGGCGTAGTGATATTGTTTCCATAGCTGTAACGGGTGAAGGATGGTGCAGCGTTCGACTATTGTCCGCTGCCGGACGGTCCCGGTAAACCGGGATAAAATTGCTAACAGAATGATTTTTGGAGGTATAGCAAGTGAGTGCGGATACCGTTGATGTCCAACAGATTGAGCAGAAGGTAATTGAGATAATCAGTGAACAAATGGGCGTAGATAAGGCGGAAATCAGCCGTGATACTTCCTTCATAAACGACCTGAATGCTGACTCGCTTGACACCGTCGAACTGGTTATGGAATTCGAGGACGAGTTCGGGATGAGCATTCCCGACGAGGAGGCGGAAAAGATTCAGACGGTTGGCGCTGCGATTGATTATATAGTCGCTGCGGCAAGGGCAGGGAAAAAGAAATAGCGGCCAGGCCAAGATGAGCAAACGGCGAGCAGTCATTACAGGCCTCGGTTGCATAACGGCGCTCGGTGAGACCGCAGAGGGATTTTTCTCGACACTGTGCGAGGGTAAAAGCGGTATTTCCAA
>CAYLXJ010000076.1:0-4865 GCA_964387385.1 uncultured Pirellulales bacterium | reverse complement strand
ATCGAGTCATTCGACACAAGCGCGTATCCCGTGCATTTCGGAGGCGAGGTAAAGCATTTCGACCCCGTCAAATACATCGAGTTTCGCGAGAGCAAACGTATGGACCGCTTTTCGCAGTTTGCCGTGGCATCTGCCAAACAGGCGGTAACGGAAAGCGGGCTTGATTTCTCGAAGGAAGACCCGTATCGAATGGGGGCAATTGTCGCGACGGGTATCGGCGGCATAAAGGAAATTGAGGAGCAGCATACAATCCTTTTGAATAAGGCGCCGATGCGAATCTCGCCTTTCACAGTTCCCCGCCTTATGGCAAACGCCGCGGCGGGAAATATCGCTATTCAATACGGCCTGCGCGGGCCAAACTTCTGCGTATCAAGCGCCTGCGCCAGCAGCAATCACGCGATTGGCGAGGCGTTCTGCAATATCATTTCGGGCAGAAGCGACGTTATACTCACAGGCGGCACCGAGGCGGCACTGACTCCCGTCGGGCTTGCCAGCTTCTGCGCGGCAAGATCGCTTAGCTTGCGAAATGATAGCCCAACGGCCGCGTCGAGGCCTTTCGATAAGGACCGCGACGGCTTTGTCCTCGCTGAAGGGGCAGGGATGCTCGTCCTGGAGGAATACGAGCACGCCAAAAAACGCAATGCCCCGATTTACGCCGAAATGCTGGGCTACGCCGCCACCGACGACGGCCACCATATCACCGCCCCCCTGCCGGATGGTGCAGGCGCAGCCAAGGCGATGGAATTTGCTCTTAAAGACGCTCAGCTTCCGCCTGAAAAGGTCGATTACATTAACGCTCACGGCACAGGAACGGAATTGAACGATATAGCCGAGACATCGGCCATAAAGACGGTCTTCGGCGAACACGCCTATAAACTTTTAGTCAGCTCCACAAAGAGCGCTCACGGCCATTTATTAGGCGCAAGCGGCGCAGTCGAATTGATTGTCAGCGCAATGGCCATTAAAAAATCAATAGTCCCCCCCACGATTAACCTCGAACACGTTGACGACCGTTGCGACGCTAAAATTGATTTCGTCCCCCTCAAGCCCCGCGACAAAAAAATCGCCGTAGCTATGAGCAACTCCTTCGGCTTCGGCGGCCATAACGCGTCGTTGGTAATCGGTAAGGTATAACCGTAAAGACCACAGATTTCCGATTGCAGATTTTCGATTTAGGGATGAGGAAGAATTTATGCCACAAAAAGCTTGCCTTCTTTCGATTCAATAAATAATATATTTATAAGTAAAAGGAATAGAACTATGAACCTTGAGATAGCAAAGAATTGGGAAGCAGCATTAAATGCTTTTAATAAAGCTAAAGCCGCTTTTAAAAACGGCGAGTCAGATGAGAATGTCAAAGAAAAACTACATGTCGCCATTTTTTATGGACACTGTATGACGAGATACCTTGGTTTAGGTGGGGAAGAAAATCTTATTTCTGCTGGTATAGTCACAGAAAGTATTTTCGAGAAATTTAATCATCTCACTACTAAAGACGAAATCAATGAAACACTAAAAGCTTTGAATGAATACCATAATTTAGTGCCGAAAGATTATGATTTGCCTAAACCGATTGATCTAAATTGACACGCTAAAAAAATCAGCAGATTTATTTTGGGATTATGTGATGGGCAAAAAAAAAGATAATATTATTTGGGATTTTGCTAATCGCTTTAATTCTATTAATAGCTTTATTTGCGGTTTTAGTATGGCCAACAAAATATAAATATCTTCCCTACGAAAGCGACTATTTAGCTATACGTATCAACCGTTTTACAGGTGAATCTGAAGGTCTTCACCCTAATCTTGGCTGGAAAAAATTTAAAGAAAAAAAGGAAAGCATATCTTTACTGTCACCATTACCATTACTCTCTTTTGACGACGTTCAAATGTCAAGTGTGCCAAATATTATTGATATTAACGAAATAAATGAACGTCTTGCTTCTTTTGAAAAAGAATTGGAATCAAAACTTCCTCCAAAACTAGGGCCAAAAGGGATGAAAAAGATCAATTCGACATATCGTTTGGAGCCCATAAATTATGGTAATAAAAGTATTTCGGAGTACTTTATAGTCACACTGTATAATGGTAGCGATTCCAAACTTGGGTATATAGTGATCACAATACAAATAATAGAAAATAATGGCAATATTCGCTGGTCAAAAAGTTTTTCCGGCGATATCAATGTTGATTCTTGTCGTTCAGGAACTTTTGGCGTTGAAATACCAAAAGTTAATAAAGAAAAAATATCATGGACAATAGATGAAATTAGGAAATTCCAAGAACGCCACCCTTAACTTACCGCCGGTTTTTTTGAAAAAGGCCCGTATAAAGACAATAAGCATACCTCACGTGGGCAACCCCGCAATAAATTGCTGGGCTAAATTTCATAAGGAATCTCGGCGGTGAGAGTTATTTCCGTCTGTAAATATGTATGCTTTGGCCGAGGAAGGCCTCGGCGGCTTCCATAAGGGTTTCGGTAAGGGTCGGGTGGGGGTGAATTGTCATTGCCAGGTCTTCGGCGGTGGCGGACATCTCGACGGCCAGGGCGGTTTCGGCTATAAGCTCGCCGGCGCCTGTGCCGACGATGCCGGCGCCGAGGATTAATCCGGTGTCGGCGTCTATGATTAGTTTTGTAAGGCCCTCGCTTTCGCCCAATGTGGCAGCCCTACCTGATGCGGCCCAGGGGAATTTCGTTACTCTATAATTTTTGCCTTCGGCTTTTGCCTGCTTTTCGCTCAGGCCGCATTCGGCTGTTTCGGGGTCGGTGTATTCGACAAAAGGAATCGCCCTCGGCTCGAAAACTGCGTCGATACCGGCGATGGCCTTGGCCGCAACCATACCCTGATGAGTCGCTCTGTGGGCCAATAGCGGCACACCCGTTATATCCCCTACGGCAAAAATGGCGGGTTCCTTTGTCCGGCATTTATTGTCTATTTCGACAAAGCCCCTGTCGTTAACGACAACCTTAGTATTTTCGAGGCCTAAATTCGCGGAGTTCGGTTTTCTGCCAACGGCGACGAGCACTTTTTCGTAAACGCCCTCTTCTTTTTCTATTGATTGACCTTCGAAAGACGCCGTGAGAGCGTTACCCTCTCTGCTTAATTTCGCAACCTTTGTATTAAGCATAATTGATTCGAAAAGCTTGCCTAACCGTTTAGCGAGAACCTTGATTAACTCCTCGTCCGAGCCGGGCATCAGATTGGACGTCATCTCCACAACCGTTACCCGCGTTCCTAAACACGCGTAAACATTGCCCAATTCCAGTCCGATATAGCCGCCTCCAATTATAAGCATTGACTGGGGTATATTTTCCAATTCGAGCGCAGAAGTAGAGTCCATAACACCGGGCATATCCATAGGTACAATGGGAATCGTTGCTGGAACTGCCCCCGTTGCCAGAATGGCGTTTTCGAATGTTAATTTTTCGGCAATCCCTGCTTTTCTCTCAACTTCAACGGTGTTGCCATTAACAAATTTCGCACGCCCCTGTATATATTCGACGTTCCTCGATTTACAAAGCTGCCCGAGGCCGCCGGTGAGTTTCCTTACGACGCTATTCTTCCAGTTTCTTATTTTTTCAACGTCGATATTTGGTTTTCCGAACTCGACGCCGAGGTCTTTTGCCTTCTGGGCATCGGTAATGACCTTAGCGATATGTAAAAGCGCCTTGGTGGGAATACAACCCCTGTAAAGGCAGACGCCGCCGGGGTTTTCCTCGAGGTCGATGAGTGTTACTTTGATTCCCAAATCGGCAGCGTGAAACGCCGCTGCGTATCCGCCGGGGCCAGCGCCTATGACGATGAGTTTGCGCGTATCAGTATTCTGGGCCATATTATTCTATCTTCTCTCCTAAAGTTAAAAGGAAGGGTTTTTCGAGTGATTCGGCAACCCGGCGAATGAAACGCAAGCCCTGCACACCATCTATGATTCTATGGTCGTATGACAGGGACAGAGGCAGAATCAGCCGCGGCTCGAGAATGCCGTCTATATATATCGGCTGTCTGACGGCCCGCGCCACTCCCAATATGGCGGCCTGAGGCCAGTATATAATCGGCGCAAAATATGTCCCCCCGATACCGCCCAAGTTTGAAATCGTGAAATTTCCACCGACCATTTCATCAGGCGTTACCTTGTGCTGACGTGCCTTTTCAGCTAATTGCGATAACTCTACACTAAGTTGCAGTATGCTTTTTTTATCGACGTCTCGCACAACGGGGACCAGAAGTCCTCTGTCCGTATCGACCGCTACCGAGATATGATAATATTTTTTATAAATTATTTCTTCGGCGTCAGGATCGTAACTTGCGTTAAATACGGGAAATTCCCTCATTGCCGAGGCAACAACTTTCAATAATATCGTGGTAACCGTCAGTTTGCCGCCGGCCTGTTCGACCTTGCCGCTGTATTCCTTGCGAAATTCCTCAAGGTTTGTAATGTCGGCCTTATCGTATTGAGTAACCTGGGGCACGTTAGCCCATGTGTAGGTCAGGGTATCGGCGATTTTCTTCCGCGTTACAGTGATTTTTTGTCTCTCGATTTGCCCCCATTTTGCAAAGTCAGGCAATTGCCTGCTTACTACCGCTGATACCTGTGCAGGTGCGCCTGTTTCGCTCTTTTGCGTGTGCCTTTTCACGTCTTCGGCGGTAATTCTTCCCGCAGGTCCCGTGCCTGATATCCTGCTTATATCGACGCCGAGTTCACGTGCCAACTGCCGCACCGAGGGCGCAGCGGGGACGGCCTGGCCGGCCGGTGCCGGCTGAGGTTTTTCAATTATTTCTTCCATGTCAGCTTGTTGAGGTTTATGCGCTTCCGGCGGTTTGACCGGCTCGCCTGCCTTTGCCTCGGTGTCGATAGTAACGATT
>CAYLXJ010000075.1:0-9135 GCA_964387385.1 uncultured Pirellulales bacterium | reverse complement strand
AGGGCAAACAAATAAGCAAAAGCCGGCTGGACAGTGTTCAGGGAGCAGTGTTTCTCTCGTCGCTGCGAACGCTGGATTTCATAAGAAGGGGAAACCTGGGAAAAGCGACTGAGTCCATAGTTGCGACTCAAAAACTGGTTCGCGTTTTTGACATTTTTCCCATAATAGCGGTGCAGTTAAGAAAGACGATATGTGTTCGGCTTGTGTGCAGTGATATTCAGATGCTGACCGCGTATGGTGCGGTTGTCTCGGCAGCAAAGCAGACGCCGCTGGCGTCGGGCGTCAGGCCCGATGAAAAACAGCTTGCACGGCTGCAGTCGGCCATGGATGAGCTGCTCGGTCCCGATGAGCTTACAAAAACTCTTCTTGCGGAAAGGGTTTATCAGATTGAGCTTGGCCGCAATCTTTTTCCGAAAGGTGCGGCGATGAAGTATCTTTCGCACGATGTTCCCCCCCTGCCGGAACGTCTCAGCGAGCCGAAATTTACGTGGCATCGGGTGCGGATTTGCTCAGGCGCAGCGAGTTTTTTACGGGATATGGCCTGGTATATCAAGTCATCACGACTGCCCTGGCCCGAGCCGCTGAACGAAATAAGAGACGCAAACCTCTCGCCGTCCGGCGGTTCAACCGGCTTGAATTCTACGATAGCGCCGATAGCGCGACTAACGACGGAAACGCTTACCATTGTCAATTGTATAAAAACGATGGTCGCGGTTGAACGATACCGGCTGCAGAAAAAGGCCCTGCCGGAAAAGCTCGAAGATATAATCCCGAATTATATTCAGTCAATTCCCTTCGACCCATTTACGGGTAAGCCGGTTCTTTATACCCATGACGGAAAATCATACAGGGTATATAGCGCAGCCAACGTTCGCATCGACGATGTGAATTCGATTATTTCGCCTTCGCGTTCTGGTGATTCCGGCTCCGATAAAACTGCCCGTGAGTAGCCGGCCCGCGGATAAACCTTGCGGCTAATGCGCCGATAGTGAGTAAAAGAGCCGAGGTCGGCTCAGGTGTAGAGAAGGTCAACTCAACCTCTTCGAGCCGTCCTGTGTAATAAAACCAAACGTCAGTAATCTGCAGGCGCCACGCGCCGTAAGCGTCCTGACCGTCAAAGGCGGACAATTCCCAGCCGGTCGCCGGCCTGAACGGCTGGTCGAAGGGCTGCACTGCGTTTTCGATATTAATCGCCGCCTCATCATCGAACAAAAACCTGTTTTGCCCCCCGGCGGAGGTCATTCCGCCCGGACCCGGAAGCAAAAAAGCGGAATTTGCCGCCGGGTTGAGAGTTATTGTTGTTCCGGCCGGACTTTTCAAAACAATTTCAATATCGTAAAAGGCCTCGTGAGTCAGCAGGACGGCAACATCTAAATCCTCAATTAAAAAATGCTCATCGACGATAATTATCGCGTCGTCCATTCGCCCTCTGCCGAACTCGGCTTCAGGGTCATCGAGCGATGGTATCGGCAGGTCGAAGGTTTGGCTTACAACGATTGCCTTGCTCGGACGTGCAGCGGCGTTAAAGGCCGCGATTGATAGTATCAACAGTAAAATCCGTGTCGAGTATCGAGTAAACATAAGTCCACCTCAAACATTTATAAAGTGAACTACTCGATTCTCGTACCCTTTGAAGCGACTTAAATACTACAACGCAGCGCGAATGTCAAGAAAAAAATCGCAATCTCGGTTTATCTGGAAAAGCGTGTTATTATTTTACCTCAACTATCGAGTTGTAGCCGCCGAAGGGATTCAGCTCAGTCATCTCGTTATACGGGTCCTGCTGCCATTGGCCGTCCACGACGAGGCGATAGCGGTATTTGCCGGGCAATAGTTTAACGGCCGCCTGCCATACGCCGGTTTCGCCGACTTTTTCAAGCTGCAGTTTCGACGGCTGCCAGTCGTTGAAATCGCCTGCAATCTGTACTGATTTGGCGCGGGGGTACATGGTAACAAACGCAACTGCGCCATTGACTTGGTTTACCCCGTAATAATCACTTAGTTTTGCGTCGATTGACGCGGCGTTCGATTTTTTTGCCTCTGGCTGTTTGATTACTTCGGCGTTTTTAGAAGCGGGAGCTGCGGGTTTCGGAGCTGGGACAGCCGGTTTCGATTCGACTTTTTGAACTGTGTGTGTAATCGGCGGATTTGCTGCCGTTGTTTCCGAAGCGGGCTCTCCGCTACGCTGCGTGTCAGCTAATACTGCAACCGGCTCCGGTTTCTGGGGTTTTTGTTTTGCCGGCTCAATTGCCTTGATTCGTCCGGCTTCCGGCTGACCAGTTTGGGGTTTTCTGGCGGGGGCGGCGGGTTTTGCCTTTTCCAGCAGTTGCTCGGCGGTCGCGCTTATTGCCTCCAATTTTTCAGACAGCGACTCGATAATGTGCCTGCGCTGTTTGTCGGGCTGAATCTGAAGGATTTCCTTTACGAGCGACTGAAAATCGTTGTGTCCTTTGCTGGCGGGGTCATATTCGCCGATGGGCTGGCCGAATGAGGCCGCTTCTTTGAGTTTGGTATTGAAATTGACAACCGTTTTGAACATCTTGTCGCCGAAGTGCGAGCGCAATTCAGACAGAATTTCTCTCGCCATTTTTGTGCGAATGTCATACATACTCGCCAGCACCTTGACGTTGACGTTCTGTTTGCATCTCTGGCACAGGACAGCCAGCGTTTCAAGCTGTTTGCTGAGGCCGTGAAGCGAGAAATAACCGGTCTCAACGGGCACGATTACGTCTGTTGCCGCCCGAAGAGCATTGAAAGTAAGTAATCCCACCGCCGGCGGACAGTCAATTACAACAAAATCGTAATTGTCCTTGACGGTATCGAGGACTTTTTTTAGGCAGTCCTCTCTATCGGAGACGCCTGCCATTTGCTGTTCGAAGGCCGAAAGGTCGATACTCGCGGGAGCAAGCTCGAGCTTTTCGTTGATTTCCCACAGCACTTCGCCAAGCCGCATCTGCTCGTCCCTGCTGTTGCTGATGAGCACGTCGTAAATACTTTGCTCGATTTGCTCCTCAGGCACGGCCAGACCCACTGCGCAATGCGATTGCGAGTCCATATCGACCAGAAGCGTTCTCTGTTCCTGCTCCGCCAGAGCGCTTGCGAGGTTGATTGAAACGGTGGTTTTACCGACGCCGCCTTTTTGATTTACAACAGCTATTGTCCTCATTGTATTCCAAGCCCCAAAAGTTAGGTTGGTCTAATCTGACAAATCCTTTTTATCAGTATTAAAAAACGCACTATGCCCACAGTTTTTTCGGCACAAATAGGCAGAAAACTTTACATTTTTATGGGACCGGCCAATAAAATCCTGTTTTCAGGGCTGATAAAGGGGAGCAAAGGAGCGATTTTATTTAAGGCCGGCAGGTTCTTCGATGCTCTTTTTTATGAAGTCGAGGAACTGGGCCGCGTACGCGCCGTTTGCAACCCTGTGGTCAACCGAAAGGGTCATATTCATAATCTTGCGGACGACGATATGATGGTCATCAGGGAGGCAAACGTCTTTTATTCGCCCGATACCCAGAATTGAGCACTGGCCGGGGATGACAATCGGGATAAACGAGTCGATGCCGAGAGCGCCGAGGTTGCTGACCGTAATACAGCCGTTTTCGAGGTCGTCAGGTTTAAGCTGATTATTCCGGGCCTTATCGGCAAGTTGTCGTGTATAGCGGGCTGTCTCAGCGATTGATTTTTTGTCGGCATCCTTGATGACGGGCGCAACCAGGCCATCCGGCACGGCAATCGCAAGGCCGACGCCAATCGAGCCGGCAAGCTTTATTGTTTCACCATCGAGCCGGCCCGTCATTAAAGGGAACTTCTCAAGCCCCATTGCGACTGCCTTTATAATTAAATCGTTATAGGCGACCTCTGCCGGGCCGATTTGATTGAGCTTGGCCCGAAAGTCAACGAGGTCGGTAACATCCGCCCGGACGTTCAGGTAAAAGCAGGGGATTTCCTGCTTTGACCGCAGCATCTTTTGGCCTGTAAGTTTTTGAAAACGCGTTACGGGGATTCGCTGGCCGAGTTTTAATCCTTCCAACGAGACGGTTTCAGGCGACGGAACGGCGGCATTCGTGACTCGTGGCTCGTTGCTCGTCGCTCGAGTCACGAGGGCCGAATCACGAGTCACGGTTTTTTCTTGATACAGCGATTTAACGAAGTCATCGCTTATCTGCTCATCTTTTTCGCCAAAAATCAGTAAAGGCATTCCGACACGGTAATTTTGGCCGACTTCAACCAGTATCTTTTTCACGTAGCCGTCGGCCGGGGATTCCATTTCAAGAGTTGCCTTGTCGGTCTCGATATCGAAAAGAATATCGCCGCTTTTGACGAGGTCGCCGGGATTGACCAAGCAGGCGACAATCGTCGCCTCTTCCATCGTATCGCCGAACTTCGGCAGTCGAATTTCCTTTGCCATCAAAATTCCTATTGATTTTTGACGCAGATTGCGCTGATTTACGCAGATGTCATTCCTGCGGAAGCGGGAATCCAGTTTTTTCAGCGTAATCTGCGAAATCAGCGTCTAAAACAAGTACTCTAAGGGATTCTAAAGTCCGCCGCTCATTTAGTCAACGATTTACCCTTCGCAGACTGGGCTAGCCAAGGAACATCGTATCCCCCTGGTAAAAGTAAGATGTATGACGGATAGACGCTTTAAGGAGCTAAAGAAGATATGGCAGGGGCTGGGGGGAAAGCCCCTGCCAAAAAAATTCTTGAAAAAATAAGACCCTCAAGGAACCATTACAGTTTTTTGAGGGCCTATGCAATGTTTACTCTGACCTATTGGGAGCAAATTATAAGGATGCCGAACAAAGCTGACAAGTTCGATTTGCGGCTCAGATTAATAAAAAGCGTAAAAGCCATTGGCGTCAAACCGACGGCCAGACCTGTTTGGCACTACGCCAAAGACCGTCAGAAAGTGGGTCAGACGCTTTAATCAGGAACGATTGAGCGGCCTCAATGAGATGCCCAGGATTCCGCATACTTGTCCCCATAAGACGCCGGCCAATACGGCCCGAAGGGTAGCCCAACTGCGAAGACAATTCCCTTTTATGAGCTCAAAGCGTCTAAAATCGGAGTTCAATCTGCCCTGCAGTCATGAGACAATTCGCCGGATACTTCACGAATATGACCTTATAAAAAAACGCCGCAAAAGGCATAAACGTAAAAGGGACCTCCGGGAGATGAAAAAACGCTGGAAGCTGTTTGGCCAGATAACCGTAGATACCAAGGATTTGAAGGATATACCGCATTACTGGCCGCAGATGCAGATACTCAAGCTGCCCAAGTACCAGTTCACCGCCAGGGAGGTCAGAAGCGGCTTGATGTTTTTAGGTTTTGCCAATGAATGCTCCGCTTACAATGCCTGCCTGTTCGCACGTGTTCTTTGCGAGCATTTACGAAACTGTGGTGTCGATATGAA
Source organism: uncultured Pirellulales bacterium (assembly GCA_964387385.1). Classification (GTDB taxonomy): domain Bacteria; phylum Planctomycetota; class Phycisphaerae; order Sedimentisphaerales; family Anaerobacaceae; genus Fen-1362. The sequence continues at coordinate 3,716 of CAYLXJ010000075.1, read as the reverse complement.
AAACCTCAAGTTCCAGACAGACAACGGCAAGGAATTTATCGGCTGCTTCAGACAGAACCGAACCAGAGACGGCTTTGAGAATGTCGTTGCGGGCTTTGACGCTGCGCACAAGAGAATCCCTGTCAGAGCATGGAGCTACAACAGCGACGTCGAGACGGTCCACAGCACTATCGAGAATGAGTTTTATGATATCGAAAACTTTGAGAGCGTTAAGGACTTCCATCAGAGAGTTGCCAGCTTCCTGGCCGCATACAACCTGGTCAGACCCAATAGCAACAAAGATGACAAGACGCCTTTACAAATAATTACTGCGGCTGATGATAGAATCGATTCCGCTGTTGCAAGATTGCCTCCGCTGATGTTAGACTGGCTGGGCCCTGATTATATAACTAAAGACGAACTTTCTCAAAGGGGGTACGATGTGCCTTGTTATCCCTAAAAAAGGAAAAATTTTATCTTTTAATCAATTTTCCGCTAATATGTCATTATATTCAGGTTAAAATCGGGATGACTGGCTTGCTGCCGGCCAGGCCGTTTGGACGAGGGTACATCTGAAAGAAGCGGCACAACTTGGTGATGATTTGCTCGCGACTGACGCAAAACTGACGTTTTCGATCATTTCAAGGCGAAATAAATATGTTGACAATTTCAGCAAATCATTGCTATTATTGAGTTTATAAATACGTGCGGGCGTAATTCAGTGGTAGAATGTCGGCTTCCCAAGCCCAAAAAGCCCAAAATCACAAGTATTTCCCACGTCTGGACTTATATCAATCTGCATTTTCAGCGTAAAATCAATAGTGTCAGTGACGATACAGTGGTGCTTACAACTGGTTGTCAGAACGGACTGACCATTTACTGACCTTTTGGACAGCTTTGAAAGAGCAAAAGGTTTTCAAATTGCTGGTCGAGACAGCCGGAAAGTGAGGTTGAGTATGAGCAAAAACATAGAATCGCGGCTTAAACGAATCGAGGACAGTATTCACATAACGAAAGAACCGGCAGTGGTGGAGATAGTGCATTTCACAGACACCTTGCCGCCGGAGCGAACCGAAAACGGCATAACCGTTAGGTGTGTCTGTTTCTCTGACTTGAAAGGCAAACTATGAAAAACATACAGAACCGTCTTAAAAAAATTGAGGAGGCGCTATCTGTTAGTGAGGATAGCCAGAAACGTTTGTGCGTTCGGGTAATTCTCTCCTGCGTGTCTGACAAGGAACTACTCAAACAGCTTGGGCCTGTCAAACAGTGGGCGTCTTACAAACAGGTCGAGGCCCAATATCCTGATGAGGAAGTAATGACCTTTATGGCGGACCCAGAATTAGAACTTAAAGCACGGCAGCGACAGCTAACAAAAGATGAACTCGCGGCGCTTTTGCGATACCAGCCGCAGGTAGCGTAAGGTAACAAAAGGTAACGAAATGAGCGAATTAACCGCCAGACAACGCAGGACTATCCCGTTTATCGTAACCAGCCCTACAATCGTCGAGGGCGTAAGCAAAGCCGGTATCACGACAAAGACCTTTTACCAGTGGCTTGAACAGCCGCATTTTAAGGCCGAACTCGACCGGCAACGGGACGAGGCAGCCAAAAACGCACTCGATACCCTGACGCAGGCACTAACCAAAGCCGTCGAAAATCTTGTCGGCCTGATTGACAACGCAGACGACCGGCTCAAACGCCTCGCCTGCAAGGACGTTATCGAATATGTCCTCAAGCACAGGGAAATAGAGGAATTAGAAAAACGGATTGAAGCAATAGAGCAACGGCTTGGCCAGAAAACCTAAACTGAGTGCCGTTGTTAAGCAATAGAAAACAATGGATTTACTGGCTTGTTCGGCCTGAAAACGGATTTTCTTGCATATAAAAAGGGGGGTAACACCACAAAAAAGAAGAGTTTTGTAACAACGTAAAAAAGGGAGTTTATAACACCTCCGGCAGTTCGCTCCAGCAGGTTGTAAAGCGTTTGGTGCGTCTTTTGAATTTCACCTGCCAGGGCTGAATCAATCCTTCGGCTGCCCAGCGAAGCGGGGAGGTTACTTTGGCGTTTATAGCGTCCACTGCCTGCATCAGCCGTCTGTTTTTCTCCCTGTCGGCATTGTCGAATAAACCTCTTTGTGCCTGGCTCTCCGGCACAAGCCCCGTCAGAATGACGCCGCACTTTTTGAACTGACAGCCCCTGCGGTAAAGCTTTTCAGTGCTTAATAAAGCGGCCCTGAGAAGCTTCATTGTGTCGCTGGTAGGCACAGCAAACTCGACGGTATGAGAATCGAAATAGCTGTTCCTGATAAATCGGCTGGTTGTCACAAAAAGGGTCTGCGCACCGGCAGATAATCCCTGTTCTCTTAACCTTTCGCCTGCCCTTGAGGCGTAGCTGGCTGCCGCCTCTTTTAGCTGCTCTACGGATTCGACCGGCTCGCCAAACATACGCGATACGATTATCGACTTTTGAGCAGGCGGGTTCTGCTCCAATTCATAACAACATTCACCTCGCAGCTCGTAAACGGTTCTCACACCTACTATGCCGAATTTATCTTTAATCCAGCCGGTATCGGCTTTGCTTAAGTCCAAAGCTGTATTGATTCCGGCCCTTTTCAAAACAATTGTCATTTTGATACCGATGCCCCATACCTTTTCTACCGGCACTTCCGCTAAGACCTGCTCAAGATTTGTCGATATGGTCAAATCGAGAACGCCGTCAAGTTGTGCCGACTTTTTGGCCAAGTGGTTGGCTATCTTGGCAAGCGTTTTTGTATGGGCTATGCCGATTGATACGGGCATACCCGTCCATTGTTTGACGGTTTGCCGTATCCGGTGTCCGTAATCCGTAAGTGAGCCGCTGATACCGGCAAGATTCAAAAACGCTTCATCAATCGAATAAATCTCAATATCCGGCGTAAACATTGAAAGTGTTTCCATTACGCGGCTGGACATATCAGCATAAAGGGTATAGTTCGATGATAGAGCCAATACACTATGCTTTTTCAGTAAACCGGCTATCTCAAAGGCAGCGACACCCATTTTTATACCTAATGCCTTTGCTTCGTTGGAACGGGCAACGATGCAGCCATCATTATTGGACAAGACCACCACCGGCCTGCGCTCCAGCTTAGGGTTAAAGACCCGCTCACAGGAGACATAGAAATTATTGCAGTCAACAAGAGCGTAAATCTGACTCATAACTTGTGTATGACGTTAGTAACGACACCCCAGACCTCGAACGCGGTATCGGGGGTTATCTCCTGGGCGGAGTAATTGTGGTTTTCCGGCTCTAAGGTGATTTTTCTATTCCTAATCCTGATTCGTTTGACGGTAAGCTCGCCGTTCAAAACGGCAATCACTACGCTTTTATCTTTCGGCTCAAGGGAACGGTCAACGATAAGCAAGTCGCCGTGATGAATGCCTGCCCCAATCATAGAATCACCGGTCACTTTTACGAAAAACGTAGCAGCCGGATTGCTGACAAGGTGTTTATTCAGGTCGAGCTTGTCCTGCTCATAGTCGGCGGCAGGTGAAGGAAACCCCGCCGATACCGCCGCATCGAACAATAACTGATGGTGTTTCACAGACAAGTCGGGGGTATGAATGGTCTTAACGCTGGCAGTCATTTTGTTTCACCTCGTTACCGGCTTATGGCAATCTTTGTCAGTTGCGGGTATGCCTTCAAGAGTCCTTCCGGCACGGCTTGCTTCTGGCCGGTCAGGAGGCATTTCAAC
>CAYLXJ010000074.1:0-9143 GCA_964387385.1 uncultured Pirellulales bacterium | reverse complement strand
CAACAAGCTATTACGCGAATTGGGCTTATCTACGCTTTTTCTGGCCAGCTTGTTCATAGCGGTTTTTGCCGCTTCCGGGGCCGTGGCCGAGGAAATCCACAATAAGACCATTTTGACCGTTTTGAGCAAGCCCGTCCAGCGCCCGATATTCATTTTGGCCAAGTTTTTGGGGGTCGCCGGGGCCGTCGCTATGGCCCATTATATCTGCACTATCGCCCTTATTATGGCGATAAGGCATGGCATTCTCGAAACCGTCGATGATACCCACGATATTACCGTCGTAGGGGCAGTTGGCCTGATAGTCGCCCTTACCTGCCTTTTGAGCGCTTTTTTCAACTACGCCTACGACTGGAAAGCCACCTCTACCGCTATGGTTTTACTGGCGATTTTTGCCACTCTGGGGCTTATATTCATCGCCTTTATCGACCGCGACTGGAAATTCAATCCCGCCAACAACAAAATCAACGCCTTCGACATATATGGATCTTTTTTATTATTTCTGGCCGCCCTCATAATTGCCGCCCTCGCTGTCGCCCTATCGACAAGGTTTAATATCGTGGTAACGCTTTCCGCCTGCGTAGGCATTTTCCTCTTGGGCCTCGTTTCCGACTGGGCCTTTGGCGCCCTTGCCAAATCGCATCTGTGGGCCAAAATCTGCTATTTCGCCCTTCCCAATCTGCAGATTTTCTGGATTAGCGACGCCATTTACGAAGAAAGCGCCATCCCCCTTAAATACATCCTCATCAGTGCCTCCTACGCCCTGTGCTATACAGCCGGAATCCTCGCCCTGGCCGTGGCGTTATTCCAACGGAGGCAAGTCGGTTAATTGTTTCGCTTCTCGTAGCGTAAGCGAAGACCTCGGCGTAGTTGAAAACGAAGCCGGGCAGCGCCGCCAGGTCGGATGATTACATTTACGACAGGTCTTTAATCAAAATTGACAGTAAGGAAGTCGTGGTCTAAATTATGAATCCGTTATGGATTACACTCAGCTAAAAACCGCAATACAGCGATACGGCGAGATGCTTGATGCCTATCGCCATAACGCCGGCCGCCCGCCCCTCGAACAGGAAGCGGTTCAGGATTCTCTAATCAAGCGGTTTGAATATACTCTCGAAGTGGCCTGGAAAATCTGTAAAAAGCACCTCGAAGAGGAGGGCTTCGCCGAGGCGACCACGGGAAGTCCCAAATCGATAATTCGTCTTGCCGCACAGACAAACCTGATTACTAATCCGGAAAAGTGGCTTAATTACCTGCAATTCCGTGAAGACGTTTTACTCGACTATTCAAACTACAAGGCCCAAGCAATTCTAAATATCGCTGAAAGCTTTTATGATGATATGGTTAATTTTTATCAGGGATTGATGCGTGAACCTGTCTTGTAGGATAGCCTTAAACCCGCTAACGATCCCGACAAGTCGGGATTGACTGGCTGAGGCATATCCTAAAACTTTAGATATGGCACAATAGCGGCAGATTATGGTTTTGTTAGTTTTTGCACTTTCAACTGCTTTTATTTGTGTTTACATCCAATTAGCTCAATCATTCTGGAACAAACAACAACCGAATCCTCGGAAAGGTTGGTATCTAATTGTTTTAGGTTTAGGATTCAGTATTGTTCAATTTCTTGCTCTGCCATTCTGGTTTGATAAGAATGCTTTTGCAGGAAGTATCTTTATGTGGTTTTGCGCGAATGGAATTTTTGCTGTTCTTGCACTTAGGATAATTTACGGCATTATAAAGTATTTGAAGAATATCAGAGGGTAATATTTATCGTTTTTAAATCTGTTTGAGAACCGCGGTTTCGTCGCAGTTTTGCTGTTTGGCGCAGCGGGCACAGTCGCTCCAGACCTTCATCGGCAGCGTGCTTTTGTCAACGACACTAAATCCGAGCTTCTCGAAAAATTGCGGCTTCAAGGTCAGGCCGAACACCTTCGCCACTTTCATACCGCGCGCCTGCTCGACTGCCGAATTGACAAGCATCGACCCTGCCCCCCTGCCCTTGTATGCATCCTCGACTGCCAGTGATTTTACCTCCGCAAGGTCCGACCAGATTACCTCTAGCGCGCAGCAGCCGATGACCCGGCCTTCGTCCTCGGCAACGCTGAATGTCTGCAAACTTTTGAAAATGTCTGCCATCGAGCGAAACAGCATCTGGTCCCTCTCCGCGTACGCGTTTATAAGGGCGTGTATCGCCTTTACGTCACCGACATTTGCACTTCTTACGTTCATTTTTTACAAATATAACATACCCTTGCTTCATTTCCAGAGTTCGGGTCCAAATTTGAGCGTGGTTGCGTATGAAATGACGACTGACGTTTGACGCAACCGAGACGAGCTGCGTAACCGCAACCGTTCAACGCAACCCATTATCGCTACCTACAACTCGATTTCACTTCTGACCTGGTTCTGCCTTCGTTCTTCTGTCCGATTACAGCGTCCATCCCTGTCTGTACGGGCTGTGGACAAATTCGTTGGCCAAATCGTTATTAGTAAACCGCATCTTAACGCCATCCCATTCGAGCACCTCGTATGGAACTCGAAGCGACAGGTTTCCCATCACGACCGTCTCGGTGAAAGGTCCGGAATACTCGAAATTGGACCAAGCCGTACCCTTGCCCTTGCAGGCGTCAATCCAGTTCTGCTCGTGCCCGTCTTCGCCGTTTTCGACGCGCGGCAGCGACTTTGCCGGCCTCTTGTATGCCTCCATTTTCGATTCCGGTATCAGCCGCGGGTTCTTGCCGTAACAGCCGCACATCAATTTGCCCTTGTCGCCAATAAACAGCACACCGCCATCCTCATCACCCATCTGCCTGCCCGGCTCAAGGTCATCAGGTCTGGCGGGCATTATTCCGCCGTCATACCATATCACTTTCACCTCAGGCATCCCCTCTCTCGCCGGGAACTTGTAGCGGACGATGCTCGCCTGCGGATACGTCTCTCGCACGCCGACCTTGTCCCATCCCTGTCCCGCCATCCGCATCGACATACATCCCTCGACGCTCACCGGATATTTCAGCTTCAGCGCCCAAAACGCCGGGTCAAGAATGTGACAAGCCATATCCCCCAGCGCACCGCATCCGAAATCCGCCCACGCCCGCCACGCGAAAGGATGATACGCCGGATGATAAGGTCTTTCCGGCGCAGGCCCAAGCCACAGGTCCCAGTCAAGCCCTTCCGGCACAGGCGGCGTATCTGTCGGCCTGTCAATTCCCTGTGCCCAGACCGGCCTGTTCGTCCAGGCATGCGCCTCACGCACCGGCCCGATTGCCCCATCCCAAATCCACTCGCAAACGAGGCGGATTCCCTCGCCTGAATGACCCTGATTACCCATCTGTGTTACAACCTTGTGTTCCCTGGCCGCCTCGGTCAGCATTCTGGCCTCATATACCGTCCGCGTCAGCGGCTTCTGAACGTAAACGTGCTTACCCATCTTAATCGCCATCATCGCCGCTACCGCGTGCGTATGGTCGGGCGTCGCGACAATTACAGCGTCGATATTCTTTTCCTTTTCCAGCATCACGCGAAAATCCTTGTATTTCTTCGCGTCCGGGTAATCGTTGTAAACGTCCGCGGCTTTCTTATCGTCAACGTCGCAAAGCGCAACAATGTTCTCGCCCGCGTCGGCGCAGCGCCTCGTATTATTTTTGCCCATACCCCCCGCCCCGATAGTCGCTATATTTAATTTCTCGCTGGGCGGCTTCTGCCCATTTGCCCCCAATACGAAACTCGGCACAATCGTAAACACCCCTGCTGCCGCCGCCGACCCTAACAGCTCCCGCCGTGAAATCCGCGCCCTTTGTTTCTTTTCACCCTTACTGCTGTGACTCATATTTGATTCTCCTCGGTTATGATTATCTTTACTGAACTTTTAGTAATTTCTGTGCCTGTTCACGCACTGATTCGCTTGTTGTTCCTGCCAGAACCTTCTGCAGCAGTTCTTTGGTTTCATTCGGATGCCGGCGTATCGTCGCCTCCGCATTTTTAATTACAGCAACCTCGGCCTCCTGCTTCAGCTCATTGTCATCCAGGTAGCTGCCTGCCATTTGCAGCGCCTCGAAAGACCTGACGTCAGCCAGCCCTGAAAGCACCATCCGCTTCTCCGCCGCATTTGGCGCAAGCGTCATCGCTTCCTGATACATCTTAATTATTTCTTCTGCCGGTTTGTCTTTTTCGAGTCCAATCAGCCGCACATAGCCGCGAAGCGCAAGCGTCTTTTGCACTTCATTTTGTGATTCTTTTGCGATTTTCAATAAATCCCCTGCCGGCGCTGGAGTAGGCCAATCCGACAATCCCCTCACCGCCGCCTCTTTAACCTTGTCGTTCTTGTCGGCAAGCGACTCCTGCAAAACAGCCAATCCTGCCGGGTCGCCGATTTTGCCAAGAACACTTAATAGCGAACACTTCGCATCTACATCCTTTGCCGCGGCCAATGCAGCCAAAACCTTTTCAGCACGTCCCTTGTCCTGCGGGATTTTATTCGCTATCGCAACTACCGTCTTTTCAAGCTCGGTCCGGTCGGCGCCCGTCGCCGCCAACTGCAGGTCAATAAGTCCTGTTATGTCCTGCGGCCCGGCTACCATTCTCAGCGCCTTGATTGCCTCCGCCCTTACCCTGCCGTCCGAATCCTGGACTGCCTTCATAAGTACCGGCACTGAAGCCATAATATTTCGCTGGTCGCAACTGCGAATAAGCTCAACTTTAACCTTTGGCTCTACATCCGCTATTTTTTTAACTATTGCCTCATCAACATCCGTCCCCCGAAGCCGATACAGGGCATCCTGAGCGGCTTTTTGCTCTGCGCCGCGTGCGTTTGCCGCCTTATCAACAAGCACATCCACCGAAGTCGCATCACCCAAGACACCGATTGCGTTCAATGCCGCCACTCTTACATCGGTATCCGCGCTTTTTACTGCCGTTAAAACCGCAGGCAGCGCAACCTTGTCTCCGCAATCCGCCAGTGCCGCAAGTAACTGCGCCTGTTGTGCCGTCGCCAGATTTATAATCTGCTCCGCTGCGGCCTTAACAATATCGGTTTTGTTGACCTCTTTAAGTGTCGCGATTGCCGCCGTCTGAATCGCAGCATCCTGCGACTTAAGCGCCTCAACAACTGTTTCCGCTGTCTTGTCGCCTGCCGTGAGAATCACTCCCCGCACCGCTGCCACGCGAATCGGCATCGCCTCAGCAGGAACGTATAACTCTTTATAAATCTTCAAGGCCGCCTCTTTCTGTCCCTTTGCGCTAAGCCGGTCAGCGCAGCGTAAATACGCGTCAAGCACCTGAGTCCGCAATGCGCCTGTCGCCTTGTCTTTGGCCTTTGCGAGCGCATCGGTTGCTGAAGCATCGTCTATCCCGCCCAGCGCCGCCGCCGCCGCGATTGCGACCGTCTGGTTGGCATCTGAAATCAGCCCGCTCAACAGCTCAACTGCCTTCTTATCACCGCGAACGCCGATTGTGTTAATAATTCCAATCTTCGCGTTATCGCTCGCCTTCGGCAATGCTTCCAGCAACGCTTTATCAACTGCTTCGCCGGATATTCTTTCCAGCGCGTATCTCGCCATATCCGAGTACTTCTCGTCGGTCAGCAGCGAGCTAAGCACAGGCACTGACGCTTCCGTGCCGATCACACTAAGCTGTCTGCATACAAAATCCTTTGCGGCGTATGTGGCGTCCGACTTGAGAAACTCATCTAATTGCTTCTCAATCTCTTTAATTTCGGGCTTGCCGCTCGCCTTGGTAATAATGTCCTCGATTTTGACAAGGTCCGTTCTGCTTTTCCCGTAATCGTAGGTCTTGATTTTGTCCAGCAATTGCCCGAATGAGTTCGCGTCTTCCGCCGTGTACCCTGCCCTGCCGGCAAACCCGCAAAACAAAACAGCCGTTATGATGACCGATACCTTTGCTAAACGATTCATAATTCTTTCCTTTCTTATTTGTTTTCTTTAACAGGCGTGGCGTCAACTTTTAAATCGCCAATCGCAAACTGTATCCCGTCAAGCACATGCTGCAATATGGCGGGCCTGTAAAACACCTCGTTATTATGTCCAAGTCCGCAGTAAAATACACGTCCCTTATCATAATTCCTTATCCAGCTAACCGGCATATCCCGGTCGCTTTCCTGCGCCCCGTTGGCTTGTTTTGTCGCAGGGTCGTCCCAATCCAGCGACAGAAGAATACGCCTGTTCTCCACAGCGTTTAATTTCTTCTGGCGATAAATCTCATCCTTTATTTTAAAGCCCTCACCTTTAAACGCAGCATTAAGCGGGTGGTTCGGGTCTGCATTCTTTATCGCCCAGACGCCTCCTGACGTCCATGGATGCGAGATAAACAAGCCCCCCATCATTTCAGCCGCCTCAGGCCAGTCGTAAAAATTGTCCGTGGCCGCGTGAATCCCGACTATTCCTTTGCCGCCCTTTACGAAATCCATAAGCGCCTGACGTCTGCCCGGCTCATTGAAATCCAGCTTGGTGGTATTGTTAAAAACAATCGCGTCAAATTCCGCCAGCTTGTCTGCGCTGAACATATTCATATCATCGCTCGTTACCGCCTCGTATGCTCCCGTCTTTTTGCCCAATGCCTCAATTGCTTTATTTATGACGGGGATACTCTCGTGGTAAAACCCTTCACAACGCCAGAAAACGAGAATCTTTCGTGTCTTTTCCGGCTTCACCTTCGCCTCCGTCGGTATTACCTGCTCCATCTTCTCCACCTCATTTGCCGTTAAGTCCCTCAATTTCGCCGGCGACCCGACTCCAATCGCCTTGCCCGCGAACAACGCCGACAAGACAAATACCGACAGGATTGCCAAACCGCCTGATACACCTAAACCTGAAATTACACGATTCATTTTATACTCCTTTAATCCTTTATCGCCGCGCTCCTGAGAACAAGCGAATCGAACCGATAAGGCGATCCGCCCGCCGCCCAGGCAATGCCGCGCAATAATAATATCCGAAAATACGCGTCGTCAAACGTCCAGTTATTATGTCCCGGCTGACAGCCGAATATGCGGCCACTGCCGCAAGTATGAGTCCAGAAAATCGGTTGTGGTTCAACATCATTGGCGTCCTTGCTCATTTTCTCATCTGAAGTCGCAAGTACTTCTATCTCTGTTTGTATCCCCGCAGGCCAGTACACCTCATCATCGAACTTGATTTTCTCAGGCAGCCCCTTACAAATAGGGTGCTGTGGGGCTGCAATCTTCAAATCAACAATCCCGTGCCTGTATTGCTTATATCCGCTGATTCCAATCAGGTTCGCAACCTCCTGCGACGGCCCCGGCTTTGTCCAGCTCGCCGGATGAACCACTACAAGCCCCCCGCCCCGCGTCAAAAATTTTTCGACTTGTTTTATGCGCTCCGGATTCCAGTTAAGATAACAAAACGCAACTATGACGTCCGCCGTCTCAAATTGCTTCTCGCTCGGCCATTGCCACGCCGTCTCGACCTCTGCGTAAGGCCAGTCGCCGGTTATTTCATTTAAATCCCACCTCGCAGGCCCGAACAAATTCACCTGCGTCTCATTAAAATCTCCCGCGTTCATTCCGCCCAGCAATAATGCCCATCTCTTCTGCCACAACGGGTAACCGTGCTCATCTTTACCGTGGTCGTTCACATCCGCCATAAGCACGATATTTAGCGGCTTTTGCGTTTCGCCGTCTGCCTTCTTCGGCGCCTTCGCCAAAACCGCCTCCACCTCTGCCCTGCTTCTCACAACCGGCGATGCCTTGACGCTCGTAATCCCCTGCATCAGGATTACAGCAATTACTAATACAGCAAAAAAATGTTTTTCTTTTCGCATTTATATCTCTACACTAAATTCCACGGGCTTCTCGTCGCCCTGCTGAGCATCCTGTCGGCCTCAGCGTCATTTACAAACCGCTCCGCTGAAGGGTCCCACTTCAACCCCCTGCCTAATTTTTTCGCTATTATACCTAAATGACAAACCGTCAGCGACCTGCACCCGACTTCTGCGTCGCAAACCGTCCTTGTCCGATTACGAATACATTCCAACCAGTTGCCGTAATGATTATCACTTTTATACAATCGTTTTTCAGGGCTGATTCTCTGCCGTATCAACGACTCCGGCTTTGTCTCGAGAATCTCCCTGCTGACCACTATCTCGCCCTCGCTGCCCGTAAAAATAATCAGCTTTCTCTCTAATGAGTCGTCCCTCATCACCGTTGTGCCGTTTGAATACCGGTAAGTCAGCATCGGGTAATCCTTTTCATTCTCCGGCCAGACCTCAACAGGCCCGCTCTCATCCATTCCCATCGCCCACTGCACAATATCGAAATGATGCGCCCCCCAGTCGGTCATCAGCCCGCCTGCGTATTCCTCGTAATCACGCCAGTGAGGCCATTCCCTGTCGTCTATCGGCGGCGCAAGCCGCGAATTAAAGGGCCGCCACTGCGCAGGCCCCAGCCACATGTGCCAGTCAAGATAATCCGGCACCGGCTCGGCCGGCAAATCGCAGGCCACAGGATAAATGGGAAAACCTGCCGTTGTTAGCTGCAGCCGGACGTTTTTTACTTGTCCGATATAACCGTTGCGGACAAGCTCGCAGGCCGTCCGGAACTTCCAGTCCGAACGCTGCATCGACCCCGTCTGAAAAATACAGCCCGAACGCTTCGCCGCAGTAACCATTCGCCTTGCTTCAGTTACGCTCAGTGCAAGCGGCTTCTCACAATACACGTCCTTCCCGCTTTTGCACGCCTCCACCGTCATCACCCCGTGCCAGTGCTCAGGCGACGCTATCACAACGCCGTCAATATCTTGCCTCGCTAACAACTCCCTAAAATCACTGTAACACGTGCATTCCGCGAGTTCTCCGTAATATTCCTTCACGTCCTCCAGAGCGCGATTCAATTTCACCTTATCGACATCGCACAAGGCAACGACCCGGCAGTCATCCCTCAGCATAAATTGCGACATCAAACCCCTGCCCTGCTTGCCCGTGCCGATAAATCCCAGCGTTATCTTTTCGCTCGGCTTCGTCTGGCCCGCCTCCAACGACATTACATAGGGAAACCCAATCCCTGCAATCATCCCTCCGCCGATTTTTTTTATAAATTCTCGTCTCTTCATAAATTAGGAACAGTTACCTATTTTTCTTAATTTTATAAATGCCACGGGCTTCTCATCGGT
>CAYLXJ010000073.1:0-9157 GCA_964387385.1 uncultured Pirellulales bacterium | reverse complement strand
GCGGATTACGCTGATAACGCTGATTTTTTTACCACAAAGACGGGAAGATGCAAGCAATTTTTTTAACGGCCAAGACGCAAAGGCGATAATTTTTTGTTTTTCCTTTTAGCTTTTTGCATTGCGTCTTTGTGACTTAGTGGCGAAATTTACTGCCATAACGGCGTATGCCAGAGCCAGAAGTCGGCAAATATTGCAATATCATCGATATCGACGTCCTCGTCGTCGTCGAGGGAGCGTTCGGGGTCGATTGTCAGCCAGGATGAGGTCAAAATCGTGTAGTCAGTGAAATTGATGGCCTCGTCGCGGTTATAATCGGGCCTGGGCCAGCCGATTTCATCGGCGCCGATATCGACCCTCGGAATCGTTTCGCCGATCATTATTCTGGATTGATTATCAATATCGACCTCGTTAAAGTCAGCGAAATTCGGGTCGCCTGCGTTAACGCACATTGAAAACGGCCTGATATGAAAGTCATTCATATCCGCATCGACAAAACACGGGTCGCCGCTGGTTGTTATCGTTGAATACAGTGCGGTGCAGCCGGGAATGTCTCCTGCGGGGTTGCCCCAGATAATAGAGCTATTGATTACGGGCGCTGTTCCGGAATAACGGTATATCCCATACTGATTATTCAGGGCGATAGTATTATTGCGGATTGTGGTCGGGCTTATGGCGGAATAAAGGTGAATGCCCGACTGGGTGTTGCGGTAAATCCAGTTATTTAAGATTGAGGCGCTTGAGCCGTTGAGGTATATGCCGCTGGCGTTCGAGAAAAGCAGGCATTCTTTAATTACAGGCGTCGAGGATGACAAGCTGAGAAGCACGCCGTAATTATTGTTGTAAACCACATTGTTTGTTATCTTAACAGGCGAGGCGGGGTTTGCGTTGTATAGACCGATACCGGTTTGATTGTTCCGTATGGCGCAGTTTTTGATTAACGTTTGAGGAAGTGAACCATTGTTCTGGAAGTTAGAATAAATCCCCACCGGACTATCCTGAATGACACAATCGATAATTTTGAAGCCGGAGTTCATTGCGTATATTCCGTAGCCGGCGACAGAAGCGCCTTCGATTACACAATTGGAGACGGTTATATAAGCATTTTCGATTTTAATGGCGTCCCCCGAAGTGCCTGCGCCTAATAACGTGAAGCCGTCGATGATATTGTCGGCGGCAAAGCCGGAAGCGGTAACGACAAACGGGGCTGAGGTGTTTATACCGCTAAGAATGGTCTCGTTGTCCGGATTCTTAAGGTCTCGCTGCCCTTTAGAGGTCTCATTGCCCGCGAAGTGGCCGTAAACGGGCACGCTGTCGATAAACTGGAAGGTAGGACTGCCTGACGGGACGGTCGGCTTGTAAGTTCCTCTCGCTACCCAGATTTCCGCATATTCCTCAACGGCGGCCCTGACGAGGGCGTTCTGCAAATTGCGATATGCGTCCTCCCAGGTCAGTCCGTTATCGAGGCCTGCCGCGTTACAGTCAACATAAATTATCTCGTTCCATAAACAAATGAGCGTATTTACTTCTGCGGACGCCTCAGTTGAATCACCGGCAATTTCGCAGATGTTGGTCATAATGCTTTCAGGAATAGCGTCGTAATTGACAATACAGGTAAGCGTAAAGGTGGCATTGTCATCGGGCGGGACGGTTCCTATATTCCAGGTTACAGTTCTGGCAGTATCGTTATAGTCGCCCGGCGGATTAGAGGAGTTATAATCGACGTCTATGGGAAGATAGTCGGTAAGTATGACGTTTGTGTCGCCCGCCCCTGAGAATTCGTAGCTGATTGTGTAATTGATTAATCTATCGGGCACTACGCAATCGCCCTCGTTGACGTCGTCGGTTTTAGTAAGCTCAAGTCCGCTGGCAAAGGCATAGACCATATTGTCCATCTCGTACAGTTCTCGCCACCCTGTACTCGTGCCTTTCTTGAGAAAGACATTATCAAACGGCTCAGTTGAGACAAAGCCCCAGAATTGACCGGAGTAGGTGTTTGGAATCTGGCCGACGAGCGTCGAGTTGATATATACTCTAATGGAACTGCCTTGTCCGCCGGGTCCTGCGAGGTCCCAGTTGCCGCCATAAGCATAAATTGGCGGTGTAAAATACCACGTGGTGGTACTCGGGCCGTTGGGTATCGTTTCGTCGCCTATCGCATCATTCCATACTCCACCCAAGATACTGCCGAGGTCGCTGTCAACGCTTACGCCGGGATTCAGCGTTATATCTGAGAAGGATTCCTCTGCATAAGCGCCGACGGCGTTTTCCCATAATGAGCGGCTTGTGTATATGGTTGTCGCCGCTGAAGCGATACCGCAGCAGAGCGAAATTGCCGCTAAAAACAGGAGCAGCTTGTTTGCCGACGTCTTACTCTCCTTAAAAACGCGTTTCCCTCTAAAACCCAGCGTCTTACAAAACTGCCGCAAGGCCCTTCTACCCTGCGGCAGCTATATTTTTTATCGCTCTAAACGGGATTAATCGGTGAAGTTGCGCACGTCGTCCGATGTTCCGTATAAGCCGTCCCAGCCGGCCGATATAAGAATGTAAGTTCTTTCGTTGTGCGGCCTTGCTGTTGAAGTGACCTTCTTGTTTCTTGTCACCTGATAGAATGTAGTGCCGGGAACGATGCCGCCGCCGGCTGCCGCCTCATAATTAGAGGAGAGAGGGTGCTGATGTTCAACGGTAAGAGTTCTGTCGCCGATGGGTTCCCAGGGAAAACCTAAGTTAACGAGGTCATCGTTATCCGTATATCTGTAAATGTTATTGTAAGGATAGTTTGTTACTGAAGTATTGTCGGCGATATGGTCAATCGATGAGGTGTTTGCCTTATAATAAAGCACGGGCATACCGACTTTTTGACCTTTTACTTCCGCATCGCAGGTGTTATTAACTACGATCGGTTTGAGGAATACATCTGATATAACCGAATTGGGATATAAAGTTTCATCCGTTTCGAAAACGCCGATGCCGCCGACACCATAAACATCTTCGAGCCGATATGCTTTTACATTTTGAATGTCGAGGTACCTGCCTGAATCCCTGTAGCGAAGATTTGTTAACTGGTCGGGTGTATATGTTGCCGTCCATCGATTGCATAAGTTAAATGGATATTTCCTAAGCGGTGTCTGTGTGTCTAAACCCGCGTTAGCTAAAAAACCCGAGTCGGGATGAAAACCCATTCCATCCTGCCCCATCATTGCCTCGCAAAGCCGCATAGCGCCGCAATATGGGTCGCTATTGACATCGACGGCGTCTGAATCCGGGTAAGCGCCTGTTGCCCTTTCAAACTCCTCGAGACCCTTGCTGATTTCGTAGAACTGCGCCTTTTGCTTGACGTTGGCTGCGAACCTTCTTGCCCCCTGTAATGCCGGGACAAGAATGCTCATAATGATGATGATAATGCTCATCACCGTGAGCAGCTCGACAATGGTAAATCCGCCAAACGAGCGGCGGACAAGCCCCTTTTTGTTTCCTCTCGACATTTTTTTGTCTCCTTAAATATTATGCCAAAACAATCATATAACCCCTTCGGCAAACAGGGTTTCCCCGCTGCTCCAAATACTGATATTACTTTATAGGACGGAATATGTCAACCTTTTTATGGGATTAATTTAGACAATTTTCGGCCAAAATCAAAAATTTTCCGACTCTGGCCCGCGATTTGCTATAATGGAGCAAAACCGAGCGTGCTTTAATTTTGTAGGTCGTTTGTCGGTTGCGCAACTCGTTTCGTATTGCGTCTTACGGTTGCGTATTTAAGACGTTTTACGCCTAACGCAACCTATACGAGCAGCGTAACCGCAACCGTTTAACTATCAGTTTATATATGAAGCTGGAAATGCGCGGACAAATGCGTCTGGAGCAGCAGATGAAGCTGGCTCCGCATATGATTCAGTCGATGGAGATACTCCAGCTTCCTATCCTTGCGCTGCAGGAGCGTATAGAGCAGGAGCTTGACAGCAACCCCGTTTTGGAGATGGAGGGGGAGACGGAGGACAGAGGTTTACCCGCCGAGGCGGGGCAGAGGACAGAGGACGGAGAGCAGAAGACAGAGGACAGAGGACAGAGGACGGAAGAATACAAGAGCGATACCTTGGATGAGGAGTTTCGCGATTACATCGAGCAGGGGACAGACGGCAGAAGACCCGAGCCGGATGAGCCGGACCCGAAATTGTCGGCGATGCAGAACACGGCCGCACCGTCCCAGTCGCTGCACGATTATCTCGAAGACCAGTGGCGAATGGTCGAAGCCGAAGAGCCGGTCAAAAAAGCGGGAAGCATAATCATCGACTACATAGACGACAAGGGTTATTTGTCGGTCCGGCTGGAACAATTGCACAGCAAAGAGCGGACTGATTTCAATATCGAGGATTTGCAGAAAGCGCTTGAGCTGATTCAGCAGTTAGACCCGCCCGGTATTGGGGCACGTGACGCAAGGGAATGCCTCCTGATTCAGATTGACCAATCGGGTGAGGATATGAGTTTCGAAAGAAAGCTCATAGCCGACCATATGCAGGACCTGCTCGAAAACCGCCTGCCCGAAATTGCGAAGAAAATGAACTGCTCAATCGAAGACATAAACCGCGCGATTGGGCATCTGAGCAAGTTCGATACCTCGCCCGGCCTGCAGGTAGGCAGAAACGAGAACCATCCCGTTACAGCCGACGTGATTGTGGAGTATTCCGAGGAGACCCGCGATTATAACGTGCGGCTGGCCGATGAAAGTTTGCCTCGCCTGCGTTTGAACGATTATTACGTCAAAATGGCCGGCAGCGAAAAGACCAACGACAAGGCCAAACAATTCCTGCAGAACAACATCCGCTCGGCCAAATGGATAATCGATGCAATCGAGCAGCGTAAAAACACGCTGCTTAAAGTTACTCGCTCGATTGTAAACCATCAGCGGGATTTTTTCGACAAGGGCCAGCTTTACCTCAGGCCGTTGCCGATGGCGAAGGTCGCCGAGGACGTGGGGGTGCATCTGGCGACTGTTTCCCGCGCGGTGGCGGGCAAATATGTGCAGTGCTCGTGGGGGATTCTGCCTTTGCGGAAGTTCTTCAGCGGCGGAATTGAAGATTCGCAGGGCAACGTTAAAAGCTGGGAAGCCGTAAGGGCGAAATTGCAGGAAATCATCGATGCGGAGGACAAATCCAATCCCCTCAATGACGACCAGATTAAGGAAAAGCTTGCCGAAGCGGGCATCACCGGCCTTGCACGCAGGACAATAGCGAAATACCGCGGCATCCTTAAAATACCCCCTGCCCGCCTGCGAAAAAAATATTAAAAAAACGTTAAATCTTATGCCCTATAAAAACGCCTCTTTTTGAGTGCTGCCCCCTTTTTTGTTGACAAAACGGCGATTTTTCTTTAGTATAGTTTGACTTAAGACGATTACTACGTGAGGCCACTAAAAGGCACAAGAGGCACGAAATAAGGTAATCGGCTGTTGTTGCATTTTTTTAGTTTTTGTGCCTTTTTGCGACCTATGTGAACAGATGGATTTTGGAGACCTTTCAATGTTTAATAGAAACGTTTTTGTCGCCGTATTAGGGATAGCGGCTGTTCTGGTTATGCCGGCATTTTCCCAGACGCTTGAGTCCAATTACAACGATTCTCTTCACTATCTTATGATAGGCCGGTTCGATTTGGCCAAGGGCTACGCCAAATCAATCATCGATGGCAATCCTGAGCCGGTGGAACTTTTCAAAATCGCCGAAGGCAATCCTCGCGGTTACGCGATGCTTGTCAAGGCCGCGGAAACCGCCGACGATAAGGAACTGTCGGTGCTTTGCGGCAAGCTGCTGGGCATCATCGAGCAGGGGCGTTTCCTGCGGCGTTCGGACCCGAAAATCATCGTCGAGGAAATCGCCCGGCTTAGCACTACCAAACGCGGCCAGCTTACGGCAATCGAACGGCTTCGCAACGCCGGGGAATATGCTGTAATGTATATGCTCGATGTGCTGGCAGACGAATCACGCAAGGCGGAATGGCCGAATATCTCGTATGCCCTGACCCAATTGAGCAGAAGCGCAATAAGGCCGATGACCGCGGCCCTTCAAACCGGTAATCTTTCTGTAAAGGCCGAGATAATCAAGGCGTTAGGCCAAATCGGCTACCCGCAGTCGCTTCCATATCTTAAATATATTGCCGAAAAGGACGATTCCGCGGAGCTTCGCGCTCTGGCTGAGGAAAATATCAATAAAATCGACCCGTCGGCGATTAAGGCCCCGGCCGCTCAGTTGTTTTACCGCTTAGGCGAGGATTATTATTATCACGCCGAATCGCTTGTCTCTGGTGACGATGTGAACTTTGCCAACGTGTGGTTCTGGGATGCACAGCAGTCCAAACTTACTCGTGAGCAGGTCGATAAGCGTTATTTCAATGAACTGATGTCGATGCGCTGCTGCGAATGGGCGCTTAAGGCGGACCCCGACTTCGGCCAGGCGATCGGTTTGTGGATAGCCGCCTTTTTCAAGGCGGAATCGGCAGGTGTCGATAGAAGCCCCTCATATTTCGGCAATGGCCACGCAGACGCGATGACCTACGCGACGACCGCAGGATCTGAGTATTTGCATCAGGCGCTTGCCCGCGCAATAAAAGATAAGGACGCACAGGTCGCTCTGGGTGTTGTCGAGGCGCTCTCGACAACGGCGGGAGAAAAATCGCTTTTTTATAACGTCGGCACGACTCAGCCCTTGGCAGAGGCGCTTTCGTTCGACGCCAAGGCGGTCAGGTTCAGCGCGGCTATCGCAGTAGCTAACGCAGGTCCCCGGCAGGCGTTTCCCGAAAGCACATTAGTCGTTAAAAATCTCGCCGAGGCGCTTGCCGCAGGAACCGGTGAGTCCGATGAAAATACGCCGATGTGGAGTGCATCGCTGGCCGACTCATACGCGCTTCGAGCCGCAGAGTCGATGTTCAATCTTGCCTCGACCCGCAATCCGGTCCTCGACTTGACGCCGGCACAGGATGCCCTTATCGCCGCGACAAAAGATAAAAGAGCCGATATCCAGATGCTCGCGGGTCAGGTCCTCGCATATCTTAATGCCCCCGCCTGCCAGCAGGCAATCGCCGCAATGGCTTTGACCGATACCAATTCGAAGGAGGTTCAGCTCGACGCCTTCGGCTCATTAGCCGTATCAGGCAAGCTCAATGGCTCGCTTTTAGACGATGCTGCGATTGACGCGATTTACGCGCTTGTGGGTTCGCAGGAAGCCGACCCCAAATTGCGTGCCGCCGCTGCCGCTGCTTACGGCGCCCTCAACCTGCCGAGTCAAAAGGTCAAGAACCTTATCCTCGACCAGGCGAGAAGCTGAAACAAGTTTGTGATTTTTGGGAATTCCAAGCCCCTATTTATCAGGGGCTTTTTTTTACGGCGGGATGATTCTATGTGTATCGGGCAGTTCTTCTTCATCGGGTTGCTGCGGGTATTTCGGCACGTTGACGTCGGGAGCTGGGGCAGGTCTGTCGGATTTGTCTTTTGTGCCTGCCTGTGCTGGCCTTGACAGCAGTTCGTGGACTGTCTGCTCGACGCTGGTTTGTTCATCTCCCGATACAACAAGCTTATCTACGAAATTGCACCACCAGACAAGGTAGGGCTGGAGCTTCGCTTCTTCGAGGTTTTTGGCTTCGAAGCCGACGTCTTTTACAAAAGCATTGTCGCTCAATGGGGTCGTGCAAATGACCACGGCTATGAAACTCCAGACGAGAAATCCCGCCAGAAATCCGAGCAGGCCTGAGCCGAGCGTGCTGAGGCCGCGTGGAAAAGTCACCGAAAATTGCCCTATCAGAAATACGTAGGCGATTCCCTGTAAAATGAGAAAAGCCCCGACGGCTGGGGCGAGGACGGCAAGCGTCGTGCAGTATTGGCCGCTCATCGGCACGAAATCCTCGATGGCAGGCCCCAGTTTTATGCCGACGTAAACGGCGATGACGACGTTGAAAAGTATCGTCCAGGCCTGATAGAAGCCGAGCTTCACCGCCGAGTAAGCGAAAATCGCAGCGACTAATATGCCTATCCAGAAAACCATAACTTTTCTTTCGTGGCACGGCCATCCCGGCCGTGCTTTTAATGTGCACGGGCTGGAAGCCCGTGCTGCGTTATCCAACCACCCTGTTAAGCTCATCCAAACTGCTCATACCTGTTACGACCTTGAGCAGGGCCTGTTTCTGCAGGTTCGATTTGCCTCGCTGGTCGCCGTCTTTTCTAAGGTCTGTTATCGGCAGGGTATTATTTGTTATGCTTGACCTTAATGCGTCGTCGATTGCCAGTAAGTCGTAAATACCGATTCTGCCGAAATAGCCCGTGCCGTAACAATTGTCGCAGCCGACTGCCTCGTGGATATTTGCGTAATTTATTTTCTTCTTTTCGAAATCCATAATCTGGTTTCGGCTCAGCTTTGCCGGCGCCTTGCAGTATTTACACAGCCGGCGCATCAGCCGCTGCGAAATAATCAGGTTCAATCCAGAAGCTATCATTAAGGGCGTTACGCTGAGGTCTATAAGCCGAATCATCGCAGAGGCGGTGCTGTTGCTGTGAATGGTGGCAAGGACCAGATGGCCCGTCTGCGCCGCCTGAAGCGCGATTACGGCCGTCTCCTCGTCGCGAATCTCGCCTACGACGATTACGTCGGGGTCCTGTCGCAAAATGCTTCGCAGCGATTTGGCAAACGTTATCCCCGCTTTTGCGTTGACCTCAATCTGGCTTGTGTTGGGCAGGACGTATTCAATCGGGTCCTCGACTGTAATGACATTGCGAGTGTAAAAATCGATTTTGTTGAGCATAGCGTAAAGCGTGGTCGTCTTGCCGCTTCCGGTCGGGCCGCACAATAGTATCATACCTGAGGGCTTGCTGATGGCTGTCTCGATAATGCTTCTTTGTTTTTCAGTAAGTCCTATGCTTTCGAGCGTGTATGCGCTTGCGTCCTGTTTTAATACCCTTATCGACAGCTTCTCGCCGTTAAGGACGCCTGCGCTTGCGACCCTGAACGATACGGTTCCATCCTCCATTTTTGCTACAAATGCGCCGTCCTGCGGTCTTCTCCTTTCCGATATATCCATACTTGCGACGGCCTTGATGCTGTTTATCACCGCACCACAGGTGTCGGCGTCCATCCTGTCGATTTCGCGCAGAACTCCGTCAACGCGGAACCTTATCGCG
>CAYLXJ010000072.1:0-9218 GCA_964387385.1 uncultured Pirellulales bacterium | reverse complement strand
TTTTCAGATATCATATGAATCTCCGGAAGGAAAATCTCTCCCTGGCACAATCTACGAAGACATAGCCGGTTGATAAACCGATTGTTGAAAAAGCTGTTGTTGTCTCGCCCTTAGGCCAGATGGGCTGGCACGCGGAAGAACCGGATAAGCTTAGACGTCAAATTGACGGCTTTTTCAAAAACGCCGATGTTCAGACCAGCGCTGACATAATCGCCCTTATCAGCCCTCACGCCGGCTACGCATATTCAGGCCAGACCGCCGCCTTCGGCGTCAAGGCCGCAAAATCGAAATACTCCCGCATCATCGTTATCGGCCCGTCGCACCGCGTCCCTATGCAGGATGTCCTCAGCGTCCCGCGGGTAACACTTTATCAAACCCCTCTTGGTGAAATTCCCGTCGATACTGCATTCGTAGAAAAACTCCTCATAAACCCGATTTTTCAGGACATCCCGCAGGCGTATAAAACCGAGCACAGCGTTTTCATTCAATTGCCTTTGCTGCAATATCGATTCGGCGACTTTAAGCTTGTCCCGATTGTTGCGGGGCACTGCTCGCAGCAAACCGTGCAAAAAGCCGCCGATATTTTAAAATCCCTCATTGATAAGGACACGCTCGTCATTGCCAGCTCCGATTTTACTCACTATGGCCCCAATTATGATTATGTTCCCTTCCGCGAAAATATCCCCGACGAAATCAAAAAACTCGATATGGGTTCCTATGATTATATCGCCAAACAGGATGCCGCCGGTTTCCTTAAATACTGCAACGAAACCGGCGTAACTATCTGCGGCCAGGTCCCGGTTGCAATCCTTCTTGCAATACTTCCGGCCGACACCACGCGGACACTTCTCAAGTACACAACTTCCGGCGAAATTACAGGCGACTTCACTAATTCCGTCAGCTACTTCTCAATCGCCTTTCACGGTCAATGGCAGAAACAAACTGCCGCAGCATCCGCGAAAATCGACACTGCCCTGACGCCGCAGGACCACAAAAATCTGCTGCTGCTGGCCCGTAAATCAATCGAAACATATCTGCAAAATAAACGCCTTGATTCGCCGGAGCAATTTGGTATTTCCGTAACCGACCCGATGAAAGTCCCGAGGGCTGCGTTTGTTACCCTGAAGAAAAACTCGGACCTTCGCGGCTGCATCGGCGAAATCTTTCCGAGTCAATCGTTGTATAAGTCCGTTATCGTCAACGCCGTTAACGCCGCCGTCAACGATTGGCGTTTCAATCCCGTTTCGCCCGATGAGCTTCCCGGCTTAAAAATCGAAATATCAGCTTTGACCGTCCCTCACACAATTGATTCATACAATCAAATCCGTCTCGGCACTGATGGCATCGTTCTTGAAAAGGAAGGCCGCAAGGCATTGTTTTTACCGCAGGTCGCTACCGAACAAAACTGGACTTTGGCCGAGACGCTCACACAGCTTTCACTCAAAGCGGGCCTCCCGCCAGATGCCTGGAAACAAGGTGCGACTTTTCAGGTCTTTCAGGCCGAGGTCTTTGGTGAAGAATAATGTCTGCCCCCGACTTCTCTGCAAATAAAATTTTGAGTTTCACCGCAGTCACCCGCGGCTTCGTAATATTCACCTACGGCCTGTTTTCAATCGCCGCGCAAACGCTTATCTTCAGGGAGTTCCTGACTTCCTTTGAAAGTAACGACATCACTATCGGCATATTTTTCGCCTGCTGGTTTCTCTGGATTGCCATCGGTGCGATTCTTGTCAATAAAATCAAACGTCTCGCCGAAGCACTAACAGCCAATATCGAGCCGCTTTTTCTCGCCTACCTTCCCGCCTTTATTCTTCAGGCCCTTCTGATTATTCATATCCGCCGTCTGGCTGGCATCGCTCCCTATGCTCTTTTACCAATACCAACCGCCTTGCTTCTGTCCTTCTGCGTCAATGCTCCTGTAAGTTTCGTAACCGGCTTACTGTTTCCACTCGCCTGTCGATGGGTGCGGCTCGGCATAACTCAATCAATTTCTCGCGTCTATCTTCTCGAATCCCTTGGCAGCTTCATTGGCGGTCTCGGCACAACCCTGCTTCTGGCCTTTGGCGTAAGCTCAGTCAAAATCTTTCTGATTCTTGCCTTTATACTTTCTCTTTCTGTTTTGCTTTCCTTATTTGCGGTTTCAATATTCAATCGTAAAACTATCGCGGCTGTTTCCCTGCTCGTTCTGTTTTTGGGTTTTACAATAACTCTCGGCTTTGATAAACCTGTTGCTGCTTTGGTTCGCACTGCAAAATGGTCCCGGCTTCTTCCTGAGGGCTCGCTTATCGGCTCATTCCAGACCGCTCAGGCCGAATACCTTTATGGTAATTATCAGAACCAGTGGGTCGCCGTCCGCGAAGGCAGTGTCGT
The DNA here is from genome assembly GCA_964387385.1 of uncultured Pirellulales bacterium. GTDB lineage: Bacteria > Planctomycetota > Phycisphaerae > Sedimentisphaerales > Anaerobacaceae > Fen-1362. Next base: position 6,848 of record CAYLXJ010000072.1, on the reverse strand, counting down.
CGAGGCCGTCCCAGACCCGACCTCGGCTGGCCGTATTATTGCGACTGCGCTGCCCCAGAATCCGAAGGCGTCTCGTGTTCTCATCATCGGCTCAGGCCTCAATCTTTGCAGACAGTTTCTCCGCCTTCCGCAAATTGACCGCCTTGTCTGGGCGCATCCCGACAATGAGTTCATCGCCAATTCATTGAAATTCGTTCCCGACCAAATGCGTATCACTGATTCCCGCTTCAAACCCTTTTCAGATGACGTCCGCTCGATGCTTAAGGTCGGCAGCGAAAAGTTTGACCTTGTTATAGTCAATTTCCCCGACGCCGCAAGCTCCGTCTCGAACCGTTATTTCACGCTCGAATTTTACCGGCAGGTCAAGTCCTCTCTTAATCCCGCTGGCGTCCTCGCTCTGTGTGTCCCGGCAGGCGAGAACATTATGGGTTCCGAGCTTGTTAATATCGGCGCATCGGCAAAACTGACTCTGTCGAAAGTATTTTCCAGTTTTGCTGTCGCTCCGGACGACACTGCTTGGTTTATCGCTTCCGACAGCAATGACGTTACCGGCGACCCCGGCATGTTGCGGGAGCGTTTCGCCTCAATTCCTAAAGCCGACGAGATTTATCCGCCCGCGGGCTTATTGAGCATCTACCTGCCTGACCGCGCCGCCAAGGCCATCGACGCCTACAATTCCGCCGACCTGCCCGCTGACCATCTGCTCAATCGCGATTCAAGACCTCTTGCTAATCTTTACGGCCTGCTTCTTACCGCCAGACAATCCGATGCGGCCCTAACTATTTTGTTCAAGCATTTGCTTCTGGCCGGCCTGCCCGTCTTCCTTGTTCCAATTGTCATTTTCATCCTTCTGCGGTTGGTGTTTATTTTGACCTCTTCCGAATCAGCTAAGCCATCCGCCTTTGACGGTATTTTTCTGATTTTCTCTGCCGGTCTTGTCGGTATCGGCGTCGTTATCGTCCTGATGTTCCTCTACCAGATACGTTTCGGCTCACTCTACTTATACATCGGCGCCGTCTCCTCACTTTATATGGCCGGCCTCGCTATCGGCGCAGCCCTCATCAATCGCCTCCTCACTGTTCGAAGCCGATTCGCATCTTATATTGAAATCCTTCTGATGGCTGTTTTGGCGGTTCAATGCACAATACTGTTAACAATTGCCTTTTGGCCGGGTGAAAGCTGCTCTCATTTACATTTCGCTGTTGCATTTCTTATCTGCGGCCTGTCCGCCGGCTGTTACTTTCCCCTCGCCGCTTGTATGCTTTCAGACCGCGGCATCGATACGACTCCCGCCGCCTCCCGCGTCGAAACAGCCGACCACTTCGGCGCGGTAGCAGGAGGCCTGCTTGCTTCCATTGCTCTCGTTCCCATCCTCGGCGCTCGTCTGACACTGTTTGTTTTTATTGCTCTCATCCTCGCCAACCTGCCCTCATCAGTTTTACGAGTATTTTGTCCCGAGAAAGTCATTGCTGCCGCGACTTTGCGCTCTATTGCTTACACTCTGTTCGGTATCGCCGCAACGCTCGTCGTTTGCTCAAATCTCCTCGTTTTCGCCGGCCGCCGTCTCGCTCCCGCTTTGCCTGTTGCTGCTGCAAAAGCCCTCGCCGGCCCTCTGCGAATCGAAGCTGCCCATACTCCCAATTCCGTGACTTACTTTAAAACATACGACGCTAACGATACTCTCGCGGGTTTCATTTTCAGCTCTGCTGATTTCGCGCCTCGTGTCCGCGGCTTCGGCGGCAAAATTAATCTCGCTGTTCATACTGATAAAAAAGGCAATCTCCTCGGCTTCCACCTCATCCGCTCAAACGAAACTCCTTCTTATCTCAATATGCTGGCTAAGTGGCTGCCATCTCTCAAAGGTAATCCACTCTTTGATTCTCAGCCATTCGCTAATGTTGACGCCGTAACAGGCGCAACCGTTAGCTCTAAAGCAATCCTCTGCTCCCTTGCGGAATCAGGTAATACTTTCGCCTCCGTTGTCCTCGGCCAGTCCGCTGCTCAAAAATCTGCCTCCGCCTCTCGCTTTCTGTTTGATTCTCGGCTTATATATCTTATTGTCGCTGTCTTGTTGACCTTCCTCGTCATTTTCAAAGGCGGCTTCTACAGCCGTTTGTTCGTCCTTGCCTTCAACTTCCTCATCGGCGGCGTCCTCCTTAATGCCCAGTTCTCGACCGAACAAATCGTTTCCCTTTTGTCCTTCAATCTTCCTCCGCTCAGCGTTCTCGTCCTGACAATCGGCGTCCCCCTCATTGCTGTTCTTTTCGGCAACATGTATTGCGGCTACCTCTGCCCCTTCGGCGCCTTACAGGAACTCCTCAGCTTTATTATTCCCGCCCGATTCAGGCCCGACCTGTCTAAAGACCAGATGCGAAAAGCCCGCTTCATAAAATACATCATTCTTTTCGTTGTGCTCGCTGCCTTCTTCTTATCCCGCAGTCACGATACCCTGACTCCCGATCCCCTCATTAAGGCCTTTGTGTCGCGGGCATCTTGCCCGCGTCTTCCTCTTTTTGAGCTTCTTATAATCGCTGTCGCTCTCCTCGGCTCAATCCCTTTTTCACGTTTCTGGTGCCGCTATTTGTGTCCGGCGGGTGCGTTTTTGTCTCTGTTTAATAAAATCGCCATCTTTGCCCGAAAACTGCCGCCCAAACACTATACCAACTGCGTTTATGGCTTGAGTTACAACGACAAAACCGACTGCATTTACTGTGACAAATGTCGTTTCGAGAAAAAACCCGTTGCTGGCCCTGTGGCCGGTGTCTGCTCGCGTTATTTTCTACCGGCTGTGCTTGTTATCGCTATCGGTATTTCCGTCGTATCGGTCAGGGGGCTGGTTAGTGAATTGCCTGCTCCCTCATACGCCTCCGCGTCAATGTCTTCCGCCGGCCAGCCCAGAAACGTCGATTTACAAAAAATCCAGTCACTAATCCGCCAAAACCAGCTCTCCGACCGCGAAGCCGACTTCTATAAAAAATCCGACCAATAATGCTTATCCTCTTCCATATCGTTTATCCCCCAGCTCCGCTGGGGGGCAATTAAAATCTCTCCGTTTCCTCTCTTGTTCCTTCTAATATTTAGCCCTGCCCTTTATGGCAGGGTCGCCCACGCGAGGTTCGCTTAAACCTATTCCGCCGACGTCGTCGGCGGTGTATATCCGAATTCTGGGGACACCATATAATGGCACTAAATTAAGCGTTTTTCAGCGTATTTCAGGGTCTCATCATGTTTACAAAAGACGCCTTTGAGAGGAAATTTAGAGGATTTCGTTATTAAAGAACACCGTCTTTTTGACTCAAATATCCTTAAGTTAGTGCCATTAGGGACACCATACTCAATTCTATTTAACTTTTCATGTTTTTTACTTTTTTCTTTTGACCTTTGGCCACGGCCAAAATCGGGGCGACAGGACTCGAACCTGCGACCCCTTGCACCCCATGCAAGTGCGCTAGCCAAACTGCGCCACGCCCCGGTTCGGTCATTGTAGCAATGACCGCTTGTCTCAACAAGGTTTTTCCTTTTGCGATAGAGGTGAATTTTGTAAAATAAAGTTTATGAAAGAGAAGATTTTGAAGAAAATTGTCACAATTTTTGCTGTTTTGACGAGTTTTCAAGCGGTTTTTGGCAATTGTCCGCGGTTTTCGGGTGGTAGAAAGGTCGGGGTCGTCGAGTCGGCGTCGATAAATGAGGCGTCTGGAATGGCGGCAAGCCGTAAAAATGCCGGCGTTCTGTGGGTGCATAATGACGACGGACTGCCCTGTGTTTACGCGATGACTGCCGAAGGCAAACACCTGGGCAGGTATATACTGGAAGGGGCGAGGATGCGCGACTGGGAGGACATCGCCATTGGGCCGGGGCCGGATCCTAATCTGGATTACATTTATGTCGGGGCTATAGGTGATAACGTTTCCAAGTATAAAAGCATAATAATATATCGCGTGCCTGAACCCGCAGTAGAGCCCAATCAGACGGCGGGGGTTGTTAAAATAGGCGAGGTTGAGGTTATTGAGCTTGTGTATCCGGACGGGCCTCAAAATGGCGAGACATTGATGGTTGACCCGATTACGAAGGATATTTACATCATAACAAAGGAAGAGCCGAGCAGGGTCTATAGGGCGGCTTTCCCCCAGTCAACCACCAGCGTTAGCACGCTCGAATATGTTGCGAGATTGGCGTGGGGGAAGGCGACGGGGGGCGACATATCGCCTGACGGCAGGATGATTATTGTCAGGGGTTATCTTTCGGCGTCGATTTGGCTGAGGCCGGAGAATGAGCCGATGTGGAAATGTTTCGAAAAGGGGGAGTGTAAAATTCCTCTTGTAATCGAAAGGCAGGGGGAGGCGATTTGTTTTGACGCGAAGGGAGAGGGATACTATACGACCAGCGAGAAGGTCCATCAGCCGATTTATTATTTTGCGGCGGAACGGTAAAATTTTGGACGCTGATTGCGCCCGCCTTTTGGCGAGGTCTCACCCACCTTCGGCGAGGCGGACAGATTTCGCAGGTGTATTTCAGCCACAGAGATTTTCAGCCACAGAGCACACAGAGGACACAGAGTTTTTTAGACACGGATTAACACAGATTTTGTCAGCCGGGGAGGCGTATTCGCCGCAGTCGTTTCTCGATACGAGTATCTGCGAACGCCTGCGACTCATCCGCCCGGCGATTTCATCGCTTACGCCATTGGCGTTTATCGGCTGACAAAAAACGCAGATTAAATTCGTCATCGACCACGGAATGCCGAACAACACGGGCTTCTATTCATAAGCCGGACAAAAACACGGATTAAAATGCAACTTTCCTTGTTATAGATTAAGGATTAACGCCCGGCTACGATGAAAAACTACGCCGCGGCAGGCGAAGGTTTTAGACGCTGATTTCGCTGGTTGCGCTGATTAAAAATTGGCCACAGATTACAAAAGAAATGCAAAAAGAAAAATGTAAAATGCAAAATTGCGGATTTAGGAAAATATTTAGACGCTGATTAACGCAGATTTCGCTGTTTTATTTTAACCACTAAGGCGCAAAATTTTTAGACGCCGATTCCGCCACCCCGCCACAGGCGGGTAAAAGGCGGACAAGTGCACGGATTTCGCTGAATTTGGGGTTGATGGATACCCTGTTGCGGTAACAAAGAAGTAACTTCTCGGGTAGAGCGAGGTGAATAAGGAAGAGGATTGACGAAAGAAAAAAAATGGGGTATTGTGGGCAACCAGGCGTCGCCTACGGCTATGCCTTGGCAGGCAGATTTAGAAGTAAAGCAAAAAGCAAAATGTAAAATGCAAAATTGGGGAAGAAGAATTAAAAATAATAGGTTTTTTAAGGTAACCACGGATTAAAGCCACAAAAAGGCACAAAAGGCACATATATAATATTTTTAAGGAATAGATGAACTAAAAGACAATTTAATATTTGAAGTTCACTGAACTTTTTGGCGTTCCAATCGAAACCTGCAAGTTTCCAAACGGAAGAACGCAACGAAGTCAGTGCCCCGTCTTGGGGCACTGCTTGCGTGTCTTCCGTGGGCCTTGCAGGGCCTAGATTGGGCACGATGTAGCGGTGCCCTTTTTTGTTGCGCACTTCTCCATTTCACGCCAAATATTTCCAAGGTTTTTTGTGTTGCAGTTTTTTGTCTACATGGCGGCCTGCAATTTAATACCAACAAACAACAACAGTTTATTTTAGGTGAATGATAATTATGAAAAGTAGCGCAAATAGTACTGAAAGTGAAAGCGGTAATTCTTTCCAATTATCATTATGGGGAGATCCTGTTATAGAAGAGCGCCAAGCATTTCTCTCTCAACAATTAATCACGTACATTGGGAATAAGAGGGCTCTTCTGAATGAAATTGGTCGTGCAATATTGCCAGTTAAGGAGCGATTAGCAAAAAATCATCTCAGAATATTTGATGCCTTTTCAGGCTCCGGTGTTGTCTCAAGATTTTTTAAGCAACATTCCTCTTATCTTGTAAGTAATGACTTGGAGGATTATGCCTATGTTGTGTCCCGCTGTTTTCTGCGTAACAAAAGTACTATAAATATTAAATCTCTCCAAGGAATAGTTCAAAATCTTAATGCCTGTGTGGATAAGCAAGATTATCCGACAGGATTTATTGAAGAATTATATGCCCCTCGCTGTGAAAATAATATCTCAAAAGATGATCGAGTTTTTTATACGCGGCGAAACGCTCGGCGGTTAGATAATTTTCGTCGAATGATAGACGTTTTGCCAGAAGATGAAAAAATAATGCTTTTGGGCCCACTGATTAGTAAGGCATCTATTCATGCTAATACATCCGGTGTTTTCAAGGGATTCCATAAGGACCGCAATAGCAAAATCGGGCGTTTTGGCGGAACCAATGCAGACGCGCTTAAAAGAATACTATGCGATATTGTTCTTGAAGTGCCAATCCTGAGTCGCTTCGAATGTGATGTTGAGGTGTTTCAGGGCGATACGAACAAAATAGCTACTGAAGTTAAAAATATTGATCTTGCCTACCTCGATCCTCCATATAATCAGCACCCATATGGCTCTAACTACTTCATGTTAAATCTTCTCGTTACCTACATGCGTCCTAACAAGATCAGTGAAATATCAGGAATTCCCGTTGATTGGCGCCGTTCTGATTACAATGTGCGTTCTCTGGCTAAAAACAGGTTTCGTGAATTAATCGAATCCCTCGATGCAAAGTTTATTCTTGTCTCTTTTAACAACGAAGGGTTCATAGCACAGCCAGAAATTCTATCGATGCTTTCTAAAGTAGGGAAAGTTGATGTGATGGATATCATGTACAATACTTTTCGTGGTTGCCGAAATATAAACAATCGAAACATACATGTTACGGAAC